>JAPLUP010000452.1 GCA_026397575.1 Candidatus Zixiibacteriota bacterium | reverse complement strand
ATCGCTTTCGTAAAGGCAGCATCCCGAAAAAGCTGCGCGAAGTTGTCAAAGCCGACGAAGCTATAGTTGCCGCTCAGCAGGCGATAGTCTGTGAAGCTCAAAAACAACGAAGCCACGACGGGAAACAGCCAGAAGAGAATGAGAGTGATCACCCACGGTGACAAAAAGAAATAATCGGAAAAGCGGAGCCGTTGCGTGCTATTGGTCGTCATATTTCTTTAGAATTGCCGCACAATCGCTGTCGATCTTCTGCAGCGCGTCTTCGGGCGATTTCTTCTTGTACAATGCTTGCTCGATGCCGCGTTCCAGCGCTTCCTCCAGCGACACCCAGGCCGGATGAACCGGCGTTGAGCGCGAGTTGCGCAACTGCTGCTGAAACACTTTTGCGATTGGCGTCAGTTCAGCATCATAAGTCATCGTTGACTGAACATTCACCGGTGTAAAACTTCCCGTTGCGCGCGCAAACATCGTGTCATTTTGTGACTGCACCAGAAAACGAATCAACTCCATTGCCATGTCGGGATTTTTGCTCGCAGAGCCGACCACAAGATATTCGCCACCAGCGAACGACACGCCCGGTTTCTTGCCCCCCGGCGATGGCATCGTGGTGACGAAGTAGTCAAATGATCGCTCCAGGCGATTGAGCTTCTTGACCAACCACTCGCCTGAGATCACAAAGCCGATCTTGCCTGCCGCAAAGTAGTCCTCGATACGCGCTTGCGTTTCGACCAGCCCGTTTGCTGATAGGCGCAAATAATATTCCAGACTCTTGCGTCCGGCATCGGAGTTGAATTGCGTGGCGGTCATATTGCTGTTAAATACCTCGCCCCCGGCAGACCAAAAGAACGGAAGGTACTTCTTGTAGAGTCGATGTCGCTCTGCCGAGTTCGAGCCGAATCCGAAGCGGTTGTCACCGAGCCGACTGATCTTAGCCGCTGCTTCCGCCAGCTCGATCCACGTCCTTGGCACGAATGTTTCATCATAGCCCGCCTGCCTGAGCAAAGTGCGGTTGCAGAACAGTACGCGCGTACCCAGCATCCATGGAACGGCGTAGCGCTTGCCTTGATATATCGCCGGGTCCCACATTCGCAGACTGTCTGTCAATCCCTGTGTTGCGGCTGTCAAATCCGAGAGCTTGCCGCTGGCAGCGAATTCAGCTACCCAGTCCGACCCAAGCTCGATCACATCCGGCCCGCCTCCGGCTGCCAGAGCTATCGCAATCTTCTCATGACCATCCGCCCAGGTTAAGTCACCCAACTGCACTTTGATCTGTGGGTGTGTTCTCTCAAATTCGCCGATCATCTGCTGGACGGTCGGTTTAACTTCCGGGTTCGTCCAAAACTGCCAGAACGTTATCACAGTTTTTCCCGACATCGATTTGCCACACGACAGCATCATTGCTGCCACGAAAACAACTATCGCAGCCAGTGCCAGTTTCGAGCAGTTTCTCGTCCGATGCATGATGGATATCATGCGGTCGAAGAGCGTCACAGTCAACTAAAACAACCGTGGTCGCACGATCTTCTCGTTCCGTCACGTCTTGCGCCGCGCCCATAATACTCCATTCTCATGCAGCATTGGTCCTCTGGCGGCGTGTGACGTGACGGAATGCTCTGTGACGTCATTCAGCTTGTCTATACGTCAGGTCACCTATGAAAAGGCCGGTGTCAAGGTATTTGTTTGCTTGCCAAGTCGGAGCGAGCTTTCTTCGCGCCAGCTCGGCGAGCGACGACTTGGCAATGGCTGTAGGAGCACAGTCACCTATTCGGGCTCATCTCTG
>JAPLUP010000149.1 GCA_026397575.1 Candidatus Zixiibacteriota bacterium | reverse complement strand
GGGCAGGAGGGGGGTGACGCGGCCGCCGTCGCCTATGACTCGGTTAAGTCGGCGATAGCGCGCGGCGATGATGTGGTTGTGATTGATACTGCCGGTCGTCTGCACACGAAGACGAATCTGATGGAGGAGTTGAGCAAAGTGAAACGGGTTCTCAAGAAGGCGATGCCGGACGCGCCGCACCGGACTTTGCTCGTGCTTGACGGCACTACGGGACAGAACGCGCTGCAGCAGGTGGAAGTCTTCAAGAAAATGCTCGACATCGACGGCATCATCGTTACCAAGCTTGATGGTACCGCCAAAGGCGGAGCCGTCTTTTCCATTGTCGAGAGATTCAAGCTGCCGGTTGTGCTGATCGGTATCGGCGAGCAGATGGATGATCTCGATGAGTTCAAGTCGCATGATTTCGTCGAAGCACTATTCACATGATCGAGCAATTCACGCTATCAACTTCCAGTCGCAATCAACTGATCGACGTCACTGACATCGTATCCGACTACGTGCAGCGTTCCGGTGTCAAATCCGGAATTTGTCTGGTCTATACTCCGCATACCACGGCAGCAATTACGGTCAACGAAAATGCCGATCCGTCGGTCAAGTCCGATATCATTCGCAAGCTCACTGACATCTTTCCTCAGAATGACAACTATGACCACAGCGAAGGCAACTCGGATGCGCATCTCAAATCGTCAGTGGTTGGCTGTTCGCAAACCTTGTTGATCAAAAATGGCTCGCTTCTGCTCGGCACTTGGCAGGGGATCTACTTCTGCGAATTTGACGGCCCGCGCAGGCGCCAGTATTTCGTGAAGGTCCTCCCCGGCTGATGCTCGCTATCGATATCATCACTGTTGGCAAGATCAAATCGCCGTGGGTAAAGGAGGGGGTTGAATACTACCGGAAGTTGGTCGGCAAGTATGCAGAGCTAACTCTTATTCACGTGAAGGAAGCCGACAACGCGCGGATGAAACCGGAGAAGGCGATGTTCATTGAAGGGGAGAACATTCTCGATCAGCTCGATGACGATGCCTATTCAATCGCTCTTGATGTCAGGGGAGAATCTCTGTCATCCGAGCAGTTGTCGCGACTGCTGGAGAATAAGAAGCGGGACTACTCGCGTATCCAGTTTGTGATAGGTGGCGCGTACGGTCTTGATATCGCCGTCAAAGCTGACATGGATATGGAGCTATCATTGTCACGAATGACGTTTACACATGAACTGGCCGAAGTGATTCTGCTCGAACAACTCTACCGCGCGCTTTCGATTTCGGCCGGGAGCAAGTATCATAAGTGATGGTTGACAACGGAACGGCCATGATGATTGTTGTTGATTGTCAAACACGCTTCCGTCATATTGGAAGGCGAAATGCGTAAACTCACCTTGAAGCCGACTCATAAGGCAGTTGTTGCGTATTACGACGCACTCGGCCAGTTTGACAAACTCGGCATGTCGCATGAGACAGCCGTACGTAGTGCTTTCCAGACTCTCTTGCAAGTCTGTGCTCGCCAGTTCAAGTGGACTCTGGTTCCCGAGTACCAACGGAAGGGCGTTGGTCAGAACAGAATCAGCATTGACGGTGCGCTGCTTGACATGTACCGATTTCCGCATGGCTACTGGGAGGCCAAGGATAGTCAGGATGATCTTGAGAAAGAGGTCAGGCACAAGTTTGAGGCGGGGTATCCTCGCGATAATATCCTCTTTCAGGAACCGAAGAGAGCGATCCTCTATCAGAACGGTAGCAAGGTGCTCGATGAAGAAATTGCGACGCCGACGAAGTTGGTTGCGGTGCTTGCTCAGTTCTTTGAGTTCCTGCCGGAGGACTACATAGCGTGGGAAGAAGCGGTCGGCGAGTTCAAGAATCGTGTGCCAGAGTTAGCAGAGAAGCTTGTGAAGCTCATCGACACCGAGCGCAAGGGGAATCCTCGATTTGTTGCGGCACTTGGGAATTTCATGGACCTTTGTCGGTCGTCCATAAATCCCAACCTGTCGGTTCAGGCGGTCGAGGAAATGCTGATCCAGCATCTCCTCACCGAACGCATTTTCCGAACGGTGTTTTCCAATCCGGATTTCGCGAGGCGAAATGTGATTGCCGTGGAAATCGAGAAAGTGATTTCCGCGCTCATGTCGAAGTCGTTCAATCGAGACGAATTCCTGAAGTCGCTCGACCGATTCTACGTCGCTATTGAGAAAGCCGCTCGCACGATTGACGATTTCGCGCAGAAACAACAGTTTCTCAATACCGTCTACGAGAAGTTCTTCCAGGGGTTTTCGGTCAAGGTTGCCGACACACACGGAATTGTTTACACGCCGCCGCAGATCGTCAACTTCATGGTTAAGAGCGTTGAGCAGATTCTGGAGAAGGAATTCGGGCGCACGCTGAGTGATAAGGGAGTGCAGATTCTCGATCCCTTCGTCGGCACCGGCAATTTCATCGTGCACATTATGCGTGAGATGAAGAAGACTGCGCTGCGCTACAAATTCAAAAATGAGCTTCACTGCAACGAAGTCATGTTGCTGCCGTACTACATCGCTTCTATGAACATCGAGCATGAGTATCTCGACCTGACGGGCGAGTACATTCCCTATGAGGGCATTTGCCTTGTCGATACGTTCCAACTTGATGAACCACAGACCGATTTCTTCACGGCGGAAAACACCGCTCGCGTGCTGAAACAGAAGAAAGCCGACATCTTCGTGATCATCGGAAATCCACCGTACAATGCGGGTCAGGTGAATGAGAACGACAATAATAAGAATCGCAAGTATCCGGTTATGGACGATCGAATAGCGAAGACCTACAAGAAGGATTCGAAAGCGCGGTTGCAGAGAAAACTGGATGACCCCTATGTGAAGGCAATCCGGTGGGCGTCGGATAGGATAGGGGACAACGGCATTGTGGGCTTTGTCACGAACAGTAGTTTCGTGACCGATCTCTCATTTGACGGGATGAGAAAGCATCTATTGAAAGACTTCAGTGGAATCTATTGTCTGGACCTAAAGGGCAATGTCCGGAAGGACTCAATGAGGGACGGGATTCCTATCGGCGAACAACACACGGTGTTTGGGCTGGCCGCTATGGTTGGCATAGCGGTGACCTTTTTCGTTAAGTCCAAGTCGGCGAAAGATCACCGCGTCCACTATTGGGAGGTCGACTGGCTGTCAAAGCGCGAAGAGAAGTTCAAGGCGCTTGAGTTGGCAGTATCTGTTGGGGGTATTCGTTTCAGACGACTCTACCCAAATGCTGAGAACACGTGGATCACTGAGGGGCTAAACAGCGATTTTGGGCGCTTGATCCCGCTGCGGGCGGATTCGAAGACGAGCACAGAAAAGGGTGAGGTCTTCGGAGTGTTTGACAAGTACTCTCTCGGTGTCTCAACCAATCGCGATAGCGTGGTTTATGACTTCGACAGAGAGCGACTGCTGGAGCGGGTGGAGCAGTTTTGCGAGGACTACAACGCAGAGGTTGCGCGGCACCAGCAGAAGGCCAGGCCCAAGGATATTGACGGTTTTGTGAGATATGACAAGATCAAGTGGAGTCGTAATCTGAAGAGAGACCTGAAGGGACAGAAATTGCTATCCTTTTCTCCTGGAGCAGTGCGCCATTGCTGCTATCGTCCGTTTGCACTGAAGGATCTGTATTTCGCCGACACAGCGGTTGACGAATCCGGCACTGTTGGTTCTTTCGTTCCTGGCGAGCAGGCGGAGCAGGAGAATCGGCTCATCTGCGTCAGCACCATTGGTAGCAGCAAGCCATTTCACTGTCTGGCAACGAATACGCTTGCGGATCTTCATCTCACCGGCGACACTCAGTGCTTCCCCTTCTACACCTACAACCCCGACGGCTCCGGTCGCAAAGAAAACATCACCGACTGGGCACTCGAGCAGTTCCGTCAGCACTATGGCGACAAGAAGATCACGAAGTGGGACATCTTCCACTATGTGTACGCGGTGCTACATCATCCGACCTACCGAGAGCGCTATGCGGCCAATCTCAAGCGGGAGTTACCACGTGTGCCGTATGCCCCTGATTTTCGTGCATTTGCCAAAGCGGGGAAGAGGTTGATGGAACTGCACGTTGATTACGAGAGCCAGCCAGAGTACCCGTTGGAGAAGATCGAAAAGAAGGATGCCAAGCTTGACTTGCGGGTCGAGAGGATGAAGCTTTCCAAAGACAAGACCACTGTCATCTACAACGATTTCTTCTCGCTTGGCGGCATTCCGTTGGAGGTCTTCGAATATCGCCTCGGCAACCGCTCGGCGTTGGACTGGGTGATTGATCAGTATCGGGTCAAATCCGACAAGCGCAGTGGCATTGTCAGTGACCCTAACCTCGCTGACGATCCCGAATATATTGTCCGCCTGATTGGACAAGTCATCACGGTGAGTTTGGAAACCATGAAGATCACCAGGTCTCTGCCTGATCTCGGCGTCCCGACTGACTGAATACCTTCGACATCAGATTGCGCCAAAAACAAAAGGACAGGCATTGCCTGTCCTTCTGACCCAATAACCCTGTGTCCGTCGTCGGACGCCAGAGAATCTATTTACCGGCCGTTGCCGTTAGTCTTTGCCAGCCTGACTCAGTGGACATACGCGCCACCTGCGCCGAAGAGGCCCGTTTGGTGAACGCCTCATAGTTCTTTCGTGCATCTGACTCACTGCCTTGCGCCAGATAAGTCAGCGCCAGATAACCGTAAATCTCGGGGCTGTCATCGCCATACTTGCGAATCTTCTTCAGTATCTTTTCGGAATCTTTGTAGTTGCTTGT
>JAPLUP010000052.1 GCA_026397575.1 Candidatus Zixiibacteriota bacterium | reverse complement strand
GCTGATTGAGATGGTGGAAATGATGACCGCCTCACGGGCTTACGAAGCCAACATCTCAGCGCTGCAGACCACCAAGACGATGACGAGTAAGGCACTGGACATATAGTTGGGAGTAGAGATGAAAGTCAATCAGGCCAATTTGCAGCTCTACCGTATTGATCAGGCGCGAACGCAGTCGAGTCAGCAGACCGCCAAACCGGCAGAGTTGAATCCTTTTGTCAGGGCGCGTTTCGCCGATCTGCTGTCGGAGAATGAGCGGAATTTCATTGCGCAGAATTTCAAGGTGGATACGACGTCCGAGAGTTACAAACCTAAATTGGGTCGTGTCATCGACGTAAAAGCATGAACGCGATAACCATCAACACTCTGCCACAGGAGATTTCGCTGCCGACCGCAACGCCGGTTCTCAAACCGGAGGTCAGCACCGAGAACTTCAAAGACACCCTCAGCAAGTTTGTGCAGTCGGTCAACGATTTGCAGACCAAGGCCGGTAATGCAGAAACGAGTTTTCTGAAGGGTGATATCACCGACGTTCATCAGGTGATGATCGCGGTGGAAGAGGCATCGGTGGCGTTTGAATTGCTAATGGAGATTCGCAACAAGTTGCTTGACTCATATCAGCAGATTATCCGCATGTCGGTCTAAGCATTTTAACCTCGGAGCATGGATGCAATGAAGAGGCTGTTCGAACATTTCTATGGCGTGGTTGGCAGGATGGCGCCCAGCCAGATACTGCTGGCAGCGATCGTCGTTGTCGGCATGGTCGTCGGCACGATCATGATCGTCAGTTGGGCAAGAGACCAGTATTTTGCGCCCCTCTATACCGGGCTTTCGTCCGAAGATGCCGGCAAGATTGTCGAGCGTCTTAAGGAAATGAAAATCCAGTATCAGATCGGCGATAACGGCAGCAGCGTCAGTGTACCGGCCAACGATGTCTACGAGACCCGAATGAAACTGGCGACTGCCGGTCTACCAAGCCCACAGAATATCGGCTATGCGCTATTGGATCAGACCAACATCGGCATGACCGATTTTCTGCAGAAGGTCAACTATCGTCGCGCCCTGGAGGGGGAGCTTGCGCGCACGATCATCGGCCTGTCCGAGGTAGCTGCGGCGCGCGTGCATCTGGTGATACCGGAAGACCGTCTTTTCCGAGAAGATCAACATACACCAACTGCATCGGTCGTGGTAAAGCTGCAGGGTGGGATGCCGTTGAATAAACGTCAGTTGCAGGGTGTCGCTTATCTGGTGGCTTCATCGGTTGAAGGCATGACGCCCGACAAAGTCACTATCATCGATTCCGATGGCAATCTGCTAAGCGGCATGCAGGCGAGCGATGAGTCGGCGATGCTGTCGGCGACGCAGTTTGACATGCGCAAGAATGTCGAGGACTACTTGGAGCAGAAAGCGCAATCGCTGATGTCTGGTGTCATTGGAGCGGGCCGCGCTGTTGTAAGGGTGACGGCCGAATTAAATTTCGAAAAGAGCAACACACAGATTGAGCAGTACGATCCCGATTTGGTTGCCATTCGCAGCGAGCAGCGAACCACGCAGAAAGGAAGCCAATTAGAGGGCGCCTTGGCGCAAGCGAGCCCCGCTGCCGGCGTAGCGGGAGCGATTGGTGCAGCCCCTGGAGCGGCCGAAGCCGGCGCAGGTGGAGCCGCCACAATTCCGACAACGCCAGTAGCAACAAATACAACCAGCGACAATTCCGAGGATGTTATCACGAACTATGAAGTCTCGAAAACCATCAGAAACATCATCGGTGAAGTGGGTAGTATCAAGCGATTGACCATTGCGGTAATGGTAGATGGCGCTTACAAAGAGACCAAGACGCCGGAAGGCGAGATCACGAAGGAATACCAGGCGCGTTCGCAAGAGGATCTAAACCGTTTCGCTTCAATCATCAAGAATGCCGTCGGTTTCAGCGAAACCCGCGCGGACCAGTTCGAAATCGTGAGCTTGCCATTTGACAACACGATGCTGGAAACGTCGCGCAAAGAGCTTGAACAGCCGAGCAAATTGACGACATATCTACCGTATGGTAAGAAAATCGGTACCATTCTGCTGCTTCTGGTCGCCTTCCTGTATGTCAAGAAGAAGGTGACGAAGATGTTTAGCGCGATTGCCAAATATGTCCCGGCGCCGCCTCCACTTCAACCAATGGTGGAAGCGGAGATCGCGGCAAAGCCGCAGAAGCCACGGTTGATCGATACGATGAAGACGCAGGCCAAGGGCAAGAATGACGAGATCGCCAAGGTTATCAAAACGATGATGGCAGAGGCACCGCAATAAATGCCCACCAAGTTCGAAGAACTGACACCCGTCCAAAAGGCCGCGATTGCGTTGATCGCTTTCGGCACTGAAGTGTCCGCTGAAGTGCTGAAGGGGCTCTCCGACAATGAACTGGAGAAGCTCACCGTCGAGATCGCCAACATGAGAGATATCCCGGGCGACATCGAGGATCGCGTGATTCAGGAGTGCTACGACATATTTCTGGCACGAGAGTACATCTCTCAGGGCGGCATTGACTATGCGCGTTTGCT
>JAPLUP010000313.1 GCA_026397575.1 Candidatus Zixiibacteriota bacterium | reverse complement strand
CTATTGCCACGCTATATTGGCTCCGCGGCTAAATGGAGCGAAGTACTCCATTGTTGCGACTATTGACTGCTGTTGTGTAACGTGAATCAAACTTGAGAGATTTCGTATCATGCCTCGTGCGTCACTACATACCCTTGGTTGCCGGCTGAATCAGGCGGAGACGGCGATCATTGCCAAAACGCTGTCGGTGCGCGGGTATGATATTGTCGAGTTCGGCCAGCCGGTCGATCTGACTGTCATCAACACCTGCACCGTCACCGAGCAAGCCGACGCCAAATGCCGCCAGGCAGTCCGACAAGCGCTCCGACTAAATCCGCAGACCTATGTCGCCGTTGTCGGCTGCTACTCACAGATTGGGCTGGAAGCGATCAGGCAGATCAAGGGGGTTGACTTGATCATCGGCAACGAACACAAGCTCAAGGTCGTTGATCACCTCAACGGTCTGACCAAGCAGATCGATCCCGTGGTGATCCATTCACATGAACTGCCACAGGAAGAATTCACCATCGAATCTTCCGGGCTGTATAGTTTCAACACCAGAGCCAATCTCAAGATTCAGGACGGTTGCAACTACTATTGTTCCTTCTGCATTATCCCCACCGTGCGTGGTCGCTCCCGCAGCCGCACTTTTGCAGATATTATTCGCGAAGCGCGCGAGCTGGTCGAATTCGGGCATCGCGAGTTGGTAATTACGGGCGTAAATCTGGGCACCTATAGGAATGACGGCAAGCGGCTGCTGCAGGTAATCAGCGAATTGGAGAAGATTGACGGGCTGGCGCGGATACGGATCAGCTCGATCGAACCGACGACCATCGGCGGAGAGTTGGTTCGCTACATGGCGTCATCCGAGAAGCTGGTGCCATATTTGCACCTGCCCCTGCAAAGTGGCGACGATCGTATCCTCAAAGTGATGAAGCGCAAGCACACGATCGCGGCGTTCAGCTAGTTCATCGAGTGGGCGGCCAAAACGATTCCCGATGTGGGAATCGGAGCCGATATCATGGTCGGTTTTCCCGGTGAAGGGGAAGACGAATTCCTGCACACCAAAGAAGCGCTTACCGAGTTGCCGATCTACTACTTCCACGTCTTCAGCTACTCTGACCGTCCGGGGACAAAGTCGCACGACCTGAAACCCAAGGTCGACCCGCCGACAAAGAAAGCGCGCGCCCGCAAATTGATTGATCTTTCGACTCACAAGAAACGCGCTTTTTATGAAAACCATGTCGGGGACACCGTGAACGTACTCTTCGAGGATGAAGAGAACGGCTACTGGACGGGGCACACGGGCAACTATATGAAAGTGCAAGTCACCGGCAACCAGACGCTGCATAATCAGATTCTACCGGTGCGTCTAACCGAAACGCGCGGAGATACCCTGTTCGGTGTGCTTCTGTAACACTCTTGCTCTCGGGACTGTTGAAAAAGCCCAAACCGTGTCATTGCGAGGTTTTTCAACAGTCCGGTGAGGGTGAGATTTTAGTTGACATTTCCCCGCACTATCGCATTTTAATTACCGATAAGAAGTCTCATCGCCGCCATTTCTCACGCTCTGGGAGGGCATCATGCCTCGTTTGACAACGTTAGTTTTAGGGTTCATCACCGTAATTTTGTGCGGCTCTTTGTTTGCAGCCAACACTCAGCCAACCATTCAGTCTTTCAACAAGATGCCGCTGTCATTCACCAAGAATATGGGGCAATGGGACGACCGCGTCTTGTTCCGCGCCAACGCCGGCTGGGCAACGATGTGGTTCACGAAGGACGGCGTGACCTACCAATTCACTCGCCATATCGACAGCCGTAGCGGCGCGGTCTCCGCGCCGGGTGTGTCGGTAGGTCGGACATTCTTGTCTGACCCTGGACAGGCAGGAATGCCTATCCTACCGGGCGACAGGTATGAAAAAGATTCCGTCGAGCAACTCGTGCTGGCCGCCAAATTCATCAGCGCTAACCCGAACCCCGAGGTGATCGCTGAAGGGCAAATGGAATACAAGTGCAACTACTTCCTCGGCAACGACCCATCGAAATGGTATACCGACGTTCCCAACTACGAAGCCATCACACTCAGAGACATCTATCCCGGTATCGATGTGAGATACTCCGGCGACGGCAACGATCAGGCGGCATACGAGTTTATAGTTGCGCCCGGAGCAGATATCGCTCAAATCAAGGTTGAATACGAAGGAGCAGAGAAGACTTCAATTGATGCTGATGGCAGAATGATCGTGCGAACCAAATGGGGAGACATGATTGCGGCGATAAAGTCACCAATGAATGGTGTCTTGTCGGGAACCAGCAGCTTCTCGCAGTTGTCAGAAAGTGCGATTGGATTCAAACCGGAAGGTGCAAATCGGCAGGCGCTGGGTACGCCCGCAGTCGAGTTGGTATACAGCACCTACCTCGGTGGGGGGAGCGAGTATTCGGGAAGCGACATCGCGGTCGATGGCAGCGGCAATGTCTATGTGACGGGCATGACTACTTCTTCCAACTTTCCGACTTTGAATCCCTATCAGACTGATCAAGGCGGCGATGATGTTTTTGTGACTAAGTTTTCAAATTCCGGTAACAGCCTGATCT
>JAPLUP010000711.1 GCA_026397575.1 Candidatus Zixiibacteriota bacterium | reverse complement strand
GCCTGCTCATTTTGATGTTTGATACCAATGCCGGAGACCTTAGCAGTTAGCATGATGGCAAAGATCATCAGAACCGCAATCGCGCCCACATATAGCAGCACCTGAACGGCGGCGATAAAGTCCGCACCCAGCAGCACATAGACTCCGGCGACTGAGAATAGGCAGATGATCAGGAATAGCGCACAGTGAAAGATATTTCTTAGAGTGACGACCAGCAGACCCGATACCACGATCATGAAGGAGAAGAGATAGAACAGATAGGGAGTAATAGCCGAATCCATATCAGGCGCTTTCTCCTTTCTCGCTTGGATTTGTAGGAGTCTCGGTGGCAGCTTTCGGCGCCGTCGGAGTTGGTGTCAAAGCCGCATCGGTCGTCGCGGTCGCTACCGGAACAGCCGCAGCGGGTGCCTTCTTGACTCTGGGAGTGTATGCTACATCGCGCCCCAACTCTTGCAGTCTGTGCACATCGTAAATGAGACTCGGTTTATCGTAAGTCGAAAATTCATACTTGGGAGTAAGCTTGATCGCATCAAAGTTGCAGGCCTCTTCGCAGAGTCCGCAATAGCAGCAGATGCTGTTATCCACACTGAACGAATCAATTTTCCATTTCTTGTCGTCGCCACGATGCCGCTCGATCATAATTGCTGCACATGGGCAGGCCTTAGCGCACAGTATACAGGCGGTGCAATTCAACTCGCCGGTTTCCTTGTTTGATAACAGCACAACGACACCGCGAGATCGCTCCGGCATCGTCCAACGCTCGGTCGGATATTGCAGTGTCACCGCATGGCTGAACAGATGCCTCAGGGTCACCTTGAGACCGATCAGAAGATTGAGTATGCCGCGGAACACTGGAAGATTATAGGCCATGTTTTTCTACCTGAAAAGAAATCCCGCGACAATGAGGTTCAAGAACGCTAATGGCAGCAGGAACTTCCAACAGAATTCCATCAATTGATCGACACGAAGGCGCGGATAGGTCCACTTGAACCAGATGATTACGAATATGATAAAGAACGTCTTGCCTAAGAACCAAAGCCACGACGGCAGGAACGGTCCATGCCAGCCACCGAGGAACAACGTTGTGGCAACGGCAGAGACCAGAAACAGATTCAGAAATTCCGCCATGAAAAACATCGCGAATTTCATGCCCGAATACTCGATGTTGAAACCGGCCACCAATTCTTGTTCCGCTTCGGGAATATCGAAGGGAGCGCGGTTCGTCTCGGCTGTGGCGGCAATGAGATAGATCAGAAATCCCAGCGGTTGCCGGAAGATAAACCAGTTGTAAACTTTCTCCTGCGCTCCAACGATCGCAACCATCGATAGCGACTGCGTCGCTACGATTACGCCGAGTACCGACAGAGTCAGGGGCACTTCGTAGCTGACAATTTGAGCCGCCGAACGCATCCCACCGAGCAGTGCATACTTATTGTTCGAACTCCAGCCCGCCATCAACAGCGAGATCACGACGAATGTCGTGATGGCGAAAATATAGAGAATGCCAATGTTCAAATCCGTCGGCCAGAGGTTCTTGCCCCAGGGCAGGCAAGCAAAGGCGGCAAACGACGAAGCAAAACAGATTACCGGTGCCCAGTAAAACACTTTGCGATCGACCGTCTTCGGAATGATGTCTTCCTTTTGGAAAAGTTTGATACCGTCGGCAATCGTTTGCAGCCATCCGTGCCAGCCGGTGCGCATCGGACCAAGACGCTGCTGGAAGTGGCCTGAGAGTTTTCGTTCCCACCAAACGAGGAACAAGATGACTAAGAACGCCATACCCAGCACCATGGCTGCAGCGCCG
>JAPLUP010000612.1 GCA_026397575.1 Candidatus Zixiibacteriota bacterium | reverse complement strand
CTGACTGACTCTTCCCGGTTGAGTGGTGGAGGCATCTTCCCGCTTGATTCGGCATCGTCGTATCATTTTGCTTTCAAGAACAGCCATATCTCGATGCATGAGCTTTCGGATATCGCCGGCCTCAGCCTGGTCGGTGGCTTTGACTTTTCTCTGCAGTTAACCGGGCGAGGCGCCGAGTTCGCCGGAAATGCCGACCTTGACGGCACTTTCTTTGAGCGGCGCTTAGGGCCGCTCAATACCGACTATGCCTATGTCAACGGCATCTTGAGCTTCCGCAATCTCAAGGGGCAAGCGTTCGACGGTTATGTTGAAGGTTCGATGGACATGAACCTGATCGCTCGTCCGGAGACCTATTCCGGCGACCTGCAGGCCACGGGCATCAATTTCAACAAGATTGTGCCCAAAACATTTGAGTCGCGAATCAACGGCGCAATGCAGATCAGCGGCTCGGGGCTGGGCGCCAACAGCTTCAATCTCGATCTTGATGTTGCGTGCGGCAAAGGCAGCTTTGATTTCGTCAAATATGATTCCCTGAGCGGTATGATCAGCGTGAATGTTAATGATATGTATTTCCATCCCGGATTTGCGCTGAATTACAAACATTCCCGTTTTACGGCTGAAGGTGTGATTGATTACAATGGCGAGATGATGCTGAACGGTGATTTTGCCACGACGCAGCTTGCCGATTTCTGGGGCGACCTGTTCATGAAGGAACTCTCAGGGGGTGCCCATGCGAACTACGTCGTGTCTGGTTCGGACGTAAATCCTGACATCCGCGGTGTGTTCTTTGGCGATTCGTGCAGCTTCTATGGTCTGACGACCGACAGCGTAATCGCGACATTCGATATCAAGAGTTTCCTCTATCGTCGACTTGGCAGCGTTGACGCCAAGACCTATCGGAGCGATGTTTGGGCGCTGCCCGCCGAGAGTCTCGTCTCGACGGTGGATATAGACTCGAATCTGGTGACGATCGGCAAAGCGAGGCTCTATCACCCGCGCTATTCGATGGACGCCAAGGCGCTGGCGATAGTCGCGGACTCGACCGCGTCGGTTGAAGTATCAGATTTCCAATTCACGTTCGACAGCCTGCAATATGCAAACACGGCGCCGATACCGGTAGAGTTCCTCACCGATCGAATTGTGGTCGACAAGGCAACCATGAAAGGCAAAGAAGGTGAAGTTGGGATTTATTGCGATTACGGCTATGACAGCACGATTGTCTTGCGTGCCGAGACTCAGTCTTTTGAGGTCTCTCCCTGGCTTAGAGACCTGCAACTCGACACGTTGCTGACAGGTACGCTGAAGCTCAAAGGCGAAATGACCGGCAAGTTGCGTGCTCCCAAGATCAAGCTTGAAGGAAGCGCGTCTGATCTGGCGTACGGGGCTGATTCGTTGGGTACTCTGGCTACGACACTCAACTTCAAAGATTCTGCGGTCATGTTTGATAATCTGACGCTGCATTTTGACGGCGGTACCGCCACCGCTCAGGGGAAATTCCCGCTAATATTGAATTTCGACAGCGGTTTGGTGGTGGTGCCACAAGAGCCGATGGCGTTTACGGTCAAGTCGTCGGGCAATGATCTCTCGATTTTGTCATCGCTGAACGACAATCTTGAGTCGCTGACGGGCGACTACGATTTGCAGCTTGATGTCTACGGCACACCGCAGCAACCGCAGACGAAAGGTTCTTTCGATCTCAAGGACGGGACTGCCAAAGTCTATCAAATGGAGAATCCGATAGAGAACATTCAAGCGCAGGTGACCTCTCAGGACAAGTTGATCACTTTGGAATTGGCCGAGGGGAAAGCGCGCTACAAGGGCAAGGAAGGGACCGTGCGCGCTGGGGGAAAGATATTGATTAGAAGCCTGCAGTATTTCGATTATGACTTGTCAGCGGTCGCATTCGATTTGCCGGTGAAGTACGATCTTGGCGATATCTATGGGCTGTGTGACGCTGATCTCGAAATCAAAGGTTACGATCCGCCAATGATTAGGGGGAACGTAACTGTCAAAGAAGCCACCTACTATGACGAGTTCTCCACACAGGCTGTCAACGCCGCTATCGAGGCCGCGGACACGATAGCCACTTGGGACTACGAGCTTCATTGCCTGTTGCTGCCGGGATCGGTAGTGGTCAAGAACTCCGATGTCAACATGGTGGTGGACGGTGACGGCGACCTGGTTGTGTTGAGACAGAAAGCGAAGGACAACTACTTCGGAACCCTGAACATTACGCGAGGCAGCTATTACCTCTATGATCTGAACTTCCGAATCGAGCCGGGCAGTCAATTGATTTTCGATAACATCGAACAACCTGATCCGAAACTGAATATCAGAGCTAGCGCCCGTCTGCGCATATATTCGGGTGAGGTTTCCACTTCGGCATACGATCGGCTTGATCTGGTGATCGGCGGAACACTACTTCAACCGACTATCGATGCTGCTCCCGGATCGATGTATTCAAATCAGGATATCGTAACTTTGATCTTGATGAACCAACCAACCACGAGCAATCCCAATGACCCATTCGGCAGCACACCGTTACAGAGCCGTATGCAAGTGCGAGGACTCGGCTTGCTGACCAGCCTTGTGAGTCAGAAGCTGAGCCGAACATTCGGTGTCGAAGTATTTGAACTCACCCCCACTTACAACAATAGGAACTCAATATCTGGGGCCTCGGTGACGTTTGGTCTCTACACCTTGCCCAATGTCTATACCTATGTGTCGTCGCTTTCGCTGGACGGCAAAGCGGAATACGGCGCCGAATACCGACTGGGTCGACACATTTATACCGCCATCAACCTTGACCGCGACAAACTCTGGCGGCTCGCACTGAACTTGAAATGGGAGTTTCGATGAGATTCCCGGCACTATTGGCATTGTTCTGTTTGCTTACTCAGATTGCCGCCGGTGCGGAGTTTACGCCGGAAAAGCGCAAGCTTCTGACCAAGCGGCCGCGTATCGAGAAGATCATCATCTCCGGCAACCATAGCTTCTCCGAAAGGACAATCAAGAAGAAGCTATATTCCAGAGAAGACGGCATCTGGCAGAGTCTCGGGCTAATGCGGAGTAACCGTTTCGCGAAGTCCAACCTCAGTTATGATCAGAAATTGCTTGAGTATTTCTACAAAGATCAGGGATTTCCCGATGCCAAAGTTGATATTGATTTCTCGGGTTCGCCCGAGGCTGCAATCGCGACAGTCTATGTCAATATTGACGAGGGGATTCGCTATCGAATTGCTTCAGTGACGGTTGCAGGCGTATTGGGGCACGACCTGGACAAAGTACGGTCCGAGTCGAATCGACTCCGACCGGGTGATTACTTCAGGCATTCGGTCAGCGAAGCGGTCAAGCAGGATATCAAGAGTTATTTTGCCAATAGCGGATATCCCTATGCTCAGGAAACCGACTTGCTGCTTAAGAACAACAGCGACAGTACAATCGCCATCGGCATTTCGATAAGTAAGGGGGATCTAGTGGCGTTTGGGAATCTTGTCGTTGATTCAACAATCAATACGCAGAAAAAGGTGTTCGAAAGAGAGGTGACCTTCAAGCGCGGGGATCTCTATAGCCGCGACAAGCTGTTCGAGTCTCAGCAGCGATTGCTACGCACCAATTTGTTCAGCTATGTGTCGTTGCATACTCCCGACTCGATGAGTCGGCGCGACAGTCTCATGCCCGATTTTCGAATCAGTGCAATGGAACGTCCCCCGAAGTATGTCAATTTCGGCGCCGGCGCCACTCAGGATAAGGAGAAGGATTTTCTCTGGGCTATTTCCGGTGCGCTCGGTAATCGCAATATCAACGGGACCGGCAGAAAGATGCTGTTGGAATCAAACACCCTCTTTCAGGCGTTCAGCCATTGGGGATTCGTCAAACAGCATTTCGAGTTCGGCTACACCGAACCGTACTTGTTCCGCGTCCGCATGCCCTTGATATTCACTTTCACATATGAGCCGGGCGTGCGCTCGCTGTTGCAGGATTACCGGATTCAAACGATTGGCCTGGATGCCACTCTGGTCCGCGAATTTTCTCTCTGGACCAGACTCTCCTTGTCGGGTACTTACGAGCAATTCCACATATCTGGCGTTGACTCCATTAAGGCGCAGCAGTACAAAGACGAACTGGGTTTGAACGTGGATCGCAAAATCTCTGTGGCATTGGAATCCGACACCCGCCCGTTGCTTAACAAATTCAATCCGTCTTTCGGTTCGCTGACGCAATTTGAACTGACCTATGTTGGCGGTCTGTTGGGGGGTGACAATAGTTTCGTGCGTGCTGTCTACAGTTGGGCGAAATACAACAAGTTTACGAGCAACGGCGTGTTTGCATCGAGGATCAAACTGGGCTGGGTGACAGAATTCGGCAAGTCGACAGAAGTACCCACCAAGGAGCGATTCTATCTTGGGGGCGCCTATACTGTGCGAGGATTTAGCGAAAACGAACTGGGACCGGCGGACTCAACCGGCGATCCCGCCGGTGGAAAAGCCGTCGGACTCATGAATCTGGAACTACGCAAACCGCTGTTCTGGCAAATCTGGGGTTCGGCGTTCGTCGATTGTGGATACAATGTTGCGAAAATCGAAGATGTATCATTTGGCAGTCCAGCGATAACATTCGGTGTCGGCGTGCAATGGGTATCGCCGGTTGGACCAATTCGCGTCGACTACGGCAGGCGCACGAATATCAATGATTATCCTTCCGGTGGTTCGTTCCATTTCAGCATACTGTATGCATTCTGATTGAGGAGGCAAATAGGTGACGAGACCGGTTATCGGTGTTGTTCTGGCATTGACGGCGGAAGATCACGACTTTGTGCCGCAGCCGGCATATCGGTTTGAGTTTCTGAAAGAACAGTATTACGAAGCTATTGAAGAACAAGGAGCGCTCCCGATCGGCATTCCGGCGACCGAGCGATTGGATACTATCGAGCAGTATTGTGATATCATCACCGGGTTGCTGTTGGTCGGTGGGGAAGATGTGAATCCGAGCACATACGGCGAGGAACTCGATCCGCTCGGCAAGCCGATGATGCCACGTCGCGATCAATTTGAGTGCCGGATGGTCGCAGTTTGTCATGAAAGACAGATTCCGATTCTTGGCATTTGTCGCGGCCTGCAGATCATGAATGCTGCCTTCGGCGGCACACTCTATCAGGATCTCTCGCAGATGCCGAGCGCTGCGAATCACGGACAGGTTGGTGAATTGGATTTTTCTACGCGGCATCAGGTTGAGATCGTTCCCGGCACCAGACTGCATCAGATAGTCGGAGCCGATCACATCGAGACCAATACCGGTCATCATCAGGGCATCAAGCAACTCGCTAATGGCTTGACCGTTTCGGCGAAAACAGCGGATGGCGTTATTGAAGCGATTGAGGGAAATGGTTTCACGATCGCGGTGCAATGGCATCCGGAAGCGTGGTCGTGTGATCCATATAGCCGCAAGCTGTTTGCCGGCTTCTGTGAGGCTGGCACCACGGCAATCGGGCGCAAGAAGTAACCACTCGCCGTCGCTTTGCACCAGATTTGGGACAATGACACGCCCCGCAACCGGAACTTCTTGACAACTTTACCCGAATTGCTTTCTTGGAACGATCAGTTTGTGGTGAGGGGCAGGCTACAGGTTTCATTCTCAGAACTGAAGGCTTTGAACCGGTTGACAATGAATGAAATTGACCCCGTGCTTGCATAGTTGTTTTCGAGGCCGCAAGGTACACGCGCTTCGGTGCGGGTAATCAAGTATGCCCTGTGGCCGTATGTGTTAGATGAATATGCTGATGACAAGAAGGAATTGGAGCCCCCTACGAAAAAAGCCGCACACAGTCCTCGGGACGAATCGGACAGGCCCCATCGAGGCAACACCACAGTGATGGCATTCTTGAAGAAGCACGCACTCGCGCTTGTCGTACTGGTGTTATTTCCGTTTCTCGTCTTCATGTTTGTTGGTCTAACTATGATAGGAAAGCTGTAGGAACAAGTGGACATTGCAGAATACAATCTCAAGAGCCTCGATAACGCACCCAAATTCAATGACTGGATGTTCTCCCGCGTTTTGCCTCATCTTTACGGTGACATCCTGGAGATCGGCAGTGGAGTGGGGACATACTCGCGGCGGCTGGAGGAGACGTTCGGAAAAGAACACGTTGTCTTGTCAGACATCAATCCGCGGATTCCCGGTTGCCTCCGGCTTGACCTTGGCAGCGCTGAAAGCTGGAAGGAATTCACAGAGACGTTGCTGAAGGAACGCGGAATGAAGCAATTCGACTGTTGTATTGCTCTGAACGTAATGGAGCATGTCGACCCGAAGTTCGATCATGTCCTGCTATCATCTCTGCGCGAGCGTTTGCGGGACAAAGGTCGTTTGGTATTTCTTGTCCCTGCCCATGAGTGCTTGTTCAATATTATTGACAACAAGGTGGGGCATTACCGCCGGTATGTAAAGAATGAGTGGATTAGGGCAATGGCAGAGGAGGGCTTTACCGCCAAACACATCAGCTACTTCAATGTGCTGGCGATACCCGGGTGGTACGTGCGCGGCAACGTCTTCGGACGGCCCAAAGTCGGCGAGATATCTGCCGGGATTTTCAATGTTCTCACCCCGATGCTGAAATTCGTCGAAAACAACATCTTGTGTAACCGTATCGGCATCTCGTTGATTGGAGTTTTTGAAAAATGAAAATGAGCAAAAGGTACTGGATAGTTCTTGTCCTGTCTATGGTACTGAAATTGATATTTGTTTACTCGGTTCCTATAGTTCCTGAGATAGGGGATGAGACAGCACACTGGAGATACATCCAGGAAGTCAAGGACACTGGGCATCCGTTGAATCATTCGGAGCAGTGGTATACGGGAAAGCAAACGTATCAGGCATCTAATAATCCGTTGTACTATTATGTCAATGCCACACTTTGTTCAACGACAACGGAAGCACGGTGGCTATCCGTGCTGATATCAATGTTAGCGTTGACGATATTCGCCACCGTATGTTACCGATATTCGATGTGGTTGCCATTTCTGTTCTTAGCGGTATTACCTGCATCAGCTATAGCGGTATCCAAAGTGGGAGGGGATTGCTGGGTCTATTCCATAGTGTTGATGATGGTTTATGCCTATGACAAGAAGAACGATTTCCTACTGTTACTGTTGATCGCTATTTCCGCGAATTTACGAGTAGAAGGATTGTTCATAAGTGCGATCCTATTTGGGCATTTAGTTTGGCGATGGTGGAGAACAGGGTGGAAACAGATAACAGTGCTTCATTCGTTATCAGCGGCAGCGGCGATGATTGCATTGATAGTAGCGGCGGTGATTGTGATTGATAGGATGCCGCTATTCATAAGCGGGCATTCTCACGTTGACAGAACGTTCGACACGTTTGCAAAAGTGTCAGAACCAATAAATCAGGCATTTATATCGTTGTGGTTCAATTATGGAATTGAACAGTATTTTTGGGTTTGGTTCTTGCTGATACCCGCAGTGATTGTTTCGTGGAAGTTCATGAAGGCTTTTATACTTACCGCCAGAACTGTGATAAAAACGCAATGGGCGCCAATGCTGATAGTGCTATCGACAGGTATGATCTTTCTGGGGCAATCATATATGCAAAATGCGTCAAACGGAAGATATCTGCTGAATTTTGTTCCGTGGATGGCATACGTGACTTACAAGGATATTTATGACCAGCAGCTAAAGGCCAAGATTCAAACGAAAAGGGGAGCGGGTATCTAAAATGAAATTGTCTGTTATTATTCCCACGTACAATGAAGAAAACACTATCATGGCGATACTTAAGAGGGTGCTTCAAGCTCCGTTGGGAGATGGGATAGAACGAGAGGTTGTGGTCATTGATGACGGATCAGTCGATTCGACAAGTCAGCTGATGAAGCTCTATGAAGGCTCAGCGGAAGTGTTCTATTACCGCAAGGAAAACGGCGGCAAAGGCTCCGCCGTACGCTATGGTATCGAGAAGTCTACTGGAGACATTGTCTTGGTTCAAGACGCCGATCTTGAATACGATCCGAACGATTATCAGAAATTGATCGAGCCGATCATCAGCGGAGAAACGTCGGTCGTCTATGGATCGCGCGAGTTATCGCACGCCAAGCATTCGAGTTACTTGTTCTATCTCGGCGGGCAGTTGGTTACCATAGCTACGAATTTGCTGTTCGGCACCCAACTGACAGATGAACCGACCTGTTACAAAGTGTTTGACGCGAAACTTCTCAAATCGGTGAAACTTGAATCCACGGGATTCGAGTTCTGTCCCGAGATAACAGCGAAGGTCTTGCGGAAGGGAGTCAAGATCAAGGAGATACCGATTTCGTACACTCCCCGCGACCGTGAGCACGGGAAGAAGATCAAGGCGTGGGATGGTGTAGTAGCCATCTGGACTCTGCTGAAATACAGGTTAAAGGCGTCGAAGTAGTTGCAGCAGGCGGACAGATCAGGTTTTGCATTGAAAATGACCAGGACTAACATGTGAAAAATCGTTTGGAGCAGTTGGCCGACGGAGTTAGCGCCACAGTTGCGAGCAGATCATTCTACCTGATACTCGGTATCATTCTCCTGATTGCGCTGGTGTTTCGGGTTGTCTACCTGACCGCTGATCCACCGATGGGAATCACCAGATCACAGGATTTTTCGACCGACCCCCCACAGTATATGTACTTCGCCGAGAACTCGGTTGATCATGGTAACGGCAATCCCTATGGCGATCCCAGTTATAGCCAGTGGGCGCAGACAAGCCAGAATCTTTTGGCAGTAATTGTCTTTACGATTGCGGGAACCGGACGGGCGCAAGGGAATGCCGTCGGCGTGATTTTCAATCTGGCGTCGATCTTGCTCTTAGCGCTGGCAATCAAGAATTACGGATCGCGGATTGGTGCGTTGTTCTTCGCCATCATCGCATCGTTCGACTTCATCTTGATTTGGTTTGGCCGAACACCCTTTCTGGAAGCATCGCAGAACTTCTGGCTGTGTGCTTCGGTCTATCTCTTCTCCAAGCGGAAGGCACACTGGCTATATCTGGCGGTATCGGGCCTCGCCTGCGCCGTGGCCGCATTTTACGGAAAGATGATTGCTGTTTCCATGCTGGGAGTTTTCGCGGTCGTCTGGGGGCTTCTGTATCTGAACGAGGAGGAGAATCGCGCGGCACTGGTCAGGTCGGCGATTTACTTCTACGCCGGCTATGCAGTGGGACTGTTCTCCTGGCTGCTGTTTGTCTATTTGCCGGCACAGGGGCAGGTCTCGAGCTATCTGGCTGAGCAGGCAGTCGGACTGTATGGCACACCCAAGGCATTTGATTCGGTCAATGATTTCGTGTGGCAGTACATCTCACTTCTGTGGGAGCACGATTTCTTCCTCAAGATGCCGGTAGTGACCATCCTCGCGTACTTGTTTGGCGCCGGCGTACTGACTTGGTTCGTGGGAAAGCGAACCGGTAAGCGGCTATTTGGCGAGTTCAACGTGGGTTGGGTTGTCCTGATGCTCTGGTTTGCGGTTGGCTATGTCACATTGTTCCCGTGGAACTACCGACCGTTGCGCTACCAGACCATCTTCATGTTTCCGGCGATGGCAATGGCTGGCGTGGCCCTTGCCTACGCGTTCGACTACCTGCGACGACCAGGCGCGGCAAATCCGAAAGGCAAGACAGTTGATCGCGATGCCCAGCGAAGTCCTGCGTATGCACTTGTATTCGGGGCGATCTGGCTGTTGCCTCTGCTGTCGCTGGTTTTGCTCTGGCTGGCTTCCTCCGGTAGCGGAAGCACAGTCGACTCCATTAGGAAAGGCCCGCTGCCGTACGCGTTCGTCCTGCTCGTGGTCGGTGCATTGTTCGCCCTGCTCCAGCGAGCCATGAAACGCATTTCGCGCAAGACGGTGTCGATTGGAGCTGCGATGTCAGTCGCGCTGGTGCTGTTCCTGGTCATTTTCGACGTCGTCAAGTTCACGGACTGGAGTGGGCGCCGTCAGTATTCCCTCCTGACAGCCGACCGCGATCTGGCCACGATTCTCAATCAGGGTGCCGTCATCACCGGCCCCTACGGTCCCGCATTGACGCAGGAAAACCACTTCGGCAGTCTGATCCACATGTTCACCATCAAGCGGGTCGACAAGGAGTTGTTTTCCAAGTATCCGATAACGCATCTGGCGATGGACGAAGGGAACGACAAGCAAGCCCGCGCAGATTACCGGGATGTGATGAGCCGCGCGATTCTCATCACTCGTTACATCATTCGCGGTTTTCCGGTGCGCCTGTATCGTGTCAGCGGTGTGACCGAAAACACACAGGCGAGACAATACGTGCCGTCGGATTTCGAACGCGCGCAGGCGTTTATCAGTGAGCGCAACAATGACTCCGCCGTTGTGTATTTGCAACGCTTTTTAGGTAGCGGCACGCCCAACTACTCGGCAAACCTGTACGCAGCGGATGCCCTCTATTCGCAGAACAAGTTCGCTGAGGCGCTCGATCTCTATCGCAAGGTGCAGCAGTTCTCTCCCGGAGACGGGCTTAGCGCCTTCAATTTGGGCAACTGCTTCATGGCAATGGAGACACCCGGCGGCACGGGCGGCAATCTCGACTCGGCGCTGGTATGTTACAAAATCGCCCGGAACTTGTACTCGCAAGACAAGAACCTGGCAGAAACGATTAAAGGATTGGAAAGACGCAAGCGATGAACGGACGAAATAAAAGAACGAAAGTTTCGATCATAGTCCCGGCCCACAATGAGGAAGGGAATATCGAGCCGTTGATGACGGAATTTGACAACACACTACGAAGCTGCAACTTTCAGCCAGAGGTCATATTCGTCAACGACGGCTCAACCGACAGAACCGAGAACAAGATGCTGGAGGCGATGCGTCGCTACCATTATGTGCGACTGGTAAAGAACCGGGTGAGAATGGGGTTGACGACGGCTCTGAACAAGGGCTTTGCGGCGGCACGGGGCGATATCCTGGTATTTTACCCGGCTGATCTGCAGTTCCACCCACGCGACATCCCGCGAATGGTTGATGCCATCGAGAATGGCACCGACATGGTTTGCGGCAAGAAAATCGGAGCCTACGGCAAGAAAATGGTGAGTTGGTTTTACAATATTCTAACGCGCATGCTCTTCCCAAAGCTCAAAGTCACTGATATGAACTCGGTCAAGGCGTTCACGCGTGAAGTGTACGAGAGTATGCCTCCGATGCGCGAGGGTTGGCACCGCTATATGGCAGCTTTTGCGGCCTCGAATGACTTCATCGTTAGGGAGATTCCGGTCAACCTTTCCAAACGTCATTCCGGCAAGAGCAAGTTTCGGGGGTCATCACGAATCATTAAGGGCTTCACTGATCTGATCGCCGTCAAGTTTCAGGTCTCTGTTTTCGGTGATCCGATGCACTTGTTCGGGAAATGGTCCCTGCTATTTTTCCTTGCCGGCCTAATCGTCGCCGGTGCGGCATTCTATGAGCGCTTCGCATTGCAGCACGGCTATCGACCGCTGCTGTATGCGGTTATCATGCTAGAATTATCCTCTCTCATTCTGTTTGTGATGGGCATCATCACGGAAGCGTTGGTCTACTTGCGCGATTCGCTGCAAGAAATGAAGGAACAAAATAAGCAACTGGCACAGCAGGTGGAACACTTCTCCTCCAGAGCGTCACATCGAGGTGTAAAGGAGAAAGTCGAGCCGGAGTTGCCCTTTTCCCGGGAGAAAAGCCAGCCGGAACGGAGTGAACGGCCGGAACGAAGCGATCGTCCAGACCGAGGTGATCGACCGGAGCGAGGCGATCGACCGGATAGAGGCGATCGACCAGACAGAGGTGATCGCGCGGACAGATCTGGTCGCGCAGATAGAAGCGATCGTCCGGACAGAGGTGATCATGGCGGACCGCGACAAGGCAGACGTCCGCGGCGGCCGAATCAACGCCGCGATCGGCGCGAACACACGGAACGCCCGGAAGCCCAGACGCAGCTTTTGCCTCAGGTATCGGAGTCACCGGCTCCGACTCCGGAAGTAGTGCCGACAATAAGGATTAGAGAGTTGCCGCCACCGTCACTACCGCCGACCGAAGATAGCCATGATGGGGCAGAATAGAAAAGTCCTCGTCCTCACTCACAATTACCCGCGCTGGGAAGGCGACTATGCGGGTGCCTTTTTGAAGGAGTTGGTCGAGCAATTTCGTGCCCGGCAGATTGCTGTCTGTGTGATTGCACCCCATTTCGCGGGCGTGCCGACAATCGAAAGAGCAGACTATCTCGAAATCCATCGTTTCCGCTATGCGCCAGCGAGGGCGGAGACTCTTGCCTATGCAGGCAATATGCACAAGCAAGTGATGCGGCCGCTGGGGCTGCTCAAGTTCTTGCTGTTTATGATTAGCTATGCCTGCAAAGCCGTTGAGTTGGTGAACCGCGAGAAACCAGAGGTGGTTTTTGCGCAGTGGCTATTTCCTTCGGGAATCGTTGGCTGGTTCGTGTCCGTGTTTCGTGGCAAGAAGCTATATGTTACGAGTCATGACACCGACATCGTCCTGCTTAAGAAGAGTGGTTTGCTGCGGTCGCTGGCAAGGTTGATTTATCGGCGGGGAACCAAAGCATTCGTGGTGTCGAATTATCTGCGAGAGACAGCGCTGGATCTCGATCTGACCACTCCGGCAAAGATCGAGGTCTGTCCCATGCCGGCGCGAACCGACCTGTTCGGCAAACAACCAGTATTCGAACGTATACCGCCGCTGATACTCGCGGTTGCGCGATTCACGCACCAGAAGCAACTGGAGGTTCTCATCAAAGCTCTGGGAATGCTCCGAGACGACGACATCGATTTTGTCTGCGAAATCTACGGCGAGGGAGAACGGGAGGCCGAACTACGAACCTTGATCGCGAAGTCTTCGCTTCAAGAACGAGTCTTGTTGAAAGCCCCGGTCCCGCAAGCGCAGTTGGCGAAAATCTATCCCTCTGCTCGCGTTACCGTATTGCCTTCGATCAATGAAGGATTCGGGATGACGCTGGTCGAAGCGCAACTCTCCGGTTCGGCCGTGATCGGCGCTCGTTCGGGGGGCATCACTGATATCATCAATGATCGTGAGACAGGTCTGCTTTTCGAACCTGGAAACGCGGAGCAACTTGCCGCCCAGATTAGAAGCATTCTTACAGACGAGCAGTTGTATCGCAAACTGATTACGAACGCAAAGAAGGATGCCGAGAAATGTTTCTCGCCGGATGTGATTGCTGCGCAGTACGAACAAGCATTAGGATTAGCCTTGCGTTCCTGATTGCGAATTTTGATCTTTAGTCAGGTCCGGTGACCCCGCAAGCGCGAAGTCACAGAACCTAACAAAGCCTGTATGAGGGCAATCCAAAGTGTTACTCCTATG
>JAPLUP010000410.1 GCA_026397575.1 Candidatus Zixiibacteriota bacterium | reverse complement strand
CAATGGTGTGATAGCGTACAACACCCCCTCGCTCGAAGAAGGCACCGTCTTTGAGAACATCCGTTTCGAGTTCAAAAACGGCAAGATCGTCAAAGCCACGAATTCGGTCGACCAGAAGAAAATGGATCGCGTGCTCGACACCGACGCCGGCGCGCGCTACGTCGGCGAGTTTGCGATTGGTGTCAATCCGATGGTCAAAGAGCCGATGAAGGACACCCTCTTTGATGAAAAGATCGACGGCTCGATTCACCTGACTCCGGGACAATGCTACGACGAAGCCCCCAACGGCAACCAGTCGGCAATCCACTGGGATTTGGTGCTGATCCAGCGCAAAGACTACGGCGGCGGCGAAATCTGGTTCGACAATCGCCTGATCCGCAAAGACGGCGAATTCGTCATCCCCGAGCTCCGCGGCAAATTCACGAGGAAGGCGTTGGGTGGATGATGCTAGTGCAGCCTTCTCATGGTCTGCCGAGGCAGGAATTGAGCACTCCTGCTGGAATTACTCGAAGAGAAAGGAAGATTCATGGACTCGACGACTCCGTCCAAAAGAGATAGTGAGGAGATACGCGCCAATTTGATTGACGCAGTCCATTTGGTGCGAATCAATATCGGTCAATTTGACGCTGGCGATCGTGCCTGCTACAGGCTAATCGCTAGTCAGCTTAGGCTCTTGCTCTGTGACGGGAAAGGGAACTCTTTGATCAAGAGGGTCTTTCCCAACCCCAGATTGCATCCCCTCTGGCAATGCGAGGAAATGTACGAGATTGAGAAGCAGGGAGGTGAACTGATTTTCTTCTTGCCGGGGGAGTTAGCGTCAAATTCGTCTCGGATAACCAACATATGTGACAGGGACAAAGAGCCAATGGAACTGGATCAGTGGTTGGAGCTAAAGGTATTCGACTCATCTATTACTTTGCGCGGTCTCATTAGATCTGTCGCGGACAAGGACGGTGGGGCCCATCTTGACGACAAACTTGATGAAACTCTGATGAAGACGTACTCTACCGAAATCTGTGGTGAAAGGAGTCATGTGCGTTTTCTCGTAGATATCAGCAGATATCTTGTTGAAGAAATCGACATCTGGCTGGGAACCGGGTAGTATGCAGTGTTTCTCTGCTTCAAGCCTTGCCGTAGCCTCCGACGCTTCCGGGGGGTTTGATTGACACATAGGGGCGCACGGCAGTGCGCCATCAATTGCGCAGGGAGAAATTCCTTCCTGCCAGAAATGAGTAATAGATGATGCCGTCACGAAAGAACTCCAGACGGCACAGAGAAGTGAGACCCGATATCAAAGCAAGAGAACCCAAGTGGCACAGGAGCATATTATGAGCAAAAAGGATTTCGAGACATTCTTAAAGAAACATGCATCAGCAGACATGCGGGATAAAGCAATCGACTGGGATCGGGAGAAGCAAGATTGGCTCGGACGGATTGACGAGTTTTACGGCACTGTTCAGGAATGGCTCAAAGAATATATAGACGACGGCAAAATACAAATCAGTTTCGACTCGATAATCCTAAATGAAGACCACATTGGAAGCTACGAAACGAAGAAACTCCATCTCAGGCTGGCTAGTCAGGAAGTTGTGTTCTCCCCCATTGGAACGCTCTTGGTAGGCGCCAGAGGAAGAATAGACATGACAGGAATTGCGGGAAGAGTGAGATTCGTCCTTGTTGACGAGGAATCAGCAGGAATATCGTGGACAGTTCGAGACTCAACGGGAGG
>JAPLUP010000434.1 GCA_026397575.1 Candidatus Zixiibacteriota bacterium | reverse complement strand
GTTCTCGACAAGCACCGTTACAACGTCGTTTGTTTCACCATCGACGGACAATTTCTGGGCGAATTCGGCGGGATGGGTTTCCGCCTGGGCTGGTTCTACTACCCCAATTTCTTCGCGCTGGATAAGCTGGGTCGTTGTTATATCAGCCAGATTTATCTGAACCTCGTTCAGGTCTGCGACCTGCCCAAGTTCATCGTCGAAAAAGCGAAATCATTGACCATAAAACGTTCACAAACAGATTCGAGTTCACCATGGCCGGAATCGGCAAGTGGAGAGGAGGTAACCGAGCAGCTCACCACGGTTCTTCTTAGGAGTTTTTATTCAAGTACTTTTCAATTCATTTCTTGGAGGTTTTTTTATGCGTAAACTTCTTCTAACTACTATGTGCTTCGCCGTAGCGCTTATGTTCAGCAGCGTCGCCTATGGTTTCCATGATGAAGGTGTCGCGCGGTGCTCCGGCTGTCATACGATGCATAACAGCCAGAACGGTGTGCCGGTTGACACAGTACCGGCCCATGTAAACGGAAATCAGGATCTGTTAATCAGATCGACCCCCAGTGACGTCTGCCTGACCTGTCATATTACTAAGCACGGCAAAGTCTTAGCGGGCACCGTGTTGGCTCCGCCGACTCTGTACGGCGCTGGCAACTTCGTATTCCTTCTGGAAGACAACTTGTACGACGGCCGCAGTGGTACTGTTCCGGGCGACGCCGCCGGTCACAATCTTGTCGCCCCTGGCAATGGCTTGGCGGCAGATCTGACAATATCTGGTTCCTTTGGTCCGGGCGGAACCTATCCGAAGAGCGCAATGGGCTGCTCCAGTTGCCATGATCCTCATGGCAATACTTCGTTCAGAATGCTCTACGGAATTGGACACGTTCAGGCCGGTAACGCCAATTTCACTGCTGCTGCCCCCCTTGCCGACGGCATCGATATTGAAGCCGCCACTGGCGAGTCGAACACAAACCACACCGCTTACAAGAGCGGTATGAGCGCCTGGTGCGGCAACTGCCACGGCAATTACCATAATGAAGCAAACGGCAGATTAGAGCATCCGTCAGGCCATAGCCTTGGCGGTGAAATTGCCGGCAACTACGATCTCTATAACGGTACCGCCCATTTAATAAGCGGCAGTCATGCCACGGCGTACCTCGCAGCAGTCTCGTTTGAAGATCCTGCCAATACGACTACCTCCACTGCCGGTCCGACTGCTAGCAGCCAGGTGTCTTGTATTACCTGTCACAGAGCCCATGCTACCTCAGCTCCGGATGCCGGTCGCTGGGATTTCAACGTTACCTTCCTCTCTGAAGACGGAGTGACTTCGAGTTCGTATCCGATTCCGAGTCCGTACGGCCCCGATGTGAAAATTCAGCGTTCGCTCTGCAACAAGTGCCACGTGAAGGACGCCGGCGACTTGGGAAGCGCGCCGTAAACATCTCTTGGAGACCTGATCTGTTGCAGGAAACCCTTGTTTCTGCGACAGCAAATAAATCAAAACGCCTGACTGACAAAGTCGGGCGTTTTGACTAAGTTTAGAGCTAAATGATGAAGCAACATCTGTCAGCATACGATTACTCAGGCCAAGTGGCGACCCGGTTGCTATGGTCGCTGTGTCTGTTCTTTATTTCCCTGACGACGGTCATCCACGCCGCTCTGTCTAACAACCTTACGGGCTCTCTCGAACTATCGGGTGTAAATTCACAGTCCGACACCCTTCACGAACAGAGTTTCAATCAGCGATATTCGCTTTACTGGCAGAAAAACCTGACACCTTACGTGGTTGCACGCAGTTCATTAAACTATTTCAACTTCGGGTTTAACCAGAACGCCGGGCCTAACAGTTGGCGCAAGGAATTCTCGCCGGCGGCGGAACTTTACTGGAAACATCCCTATTTTAGTCTCGGCGCGACGGCGCAGCGCCGCAAGTCGAGCAGTAATGACTTTCAGACAGATTTGACAACCGATTTCCTCACCACCAGCTTTCGAACCAAACTGGCAAAATATCCTTACCTTGACGCGCAATTTCAACGGAGCGACGTTTACAGCACCTTCAAGCGAAGCGACCGCGATACACGCGAGATCTTGCTCTTGGCCGGTACCGGCTATACCACGCAACGTTCAAGCATCGCCTACTCATTCTCCCGGAGAAACTCCGAAAACCGCATCGACCACCGAAAGCAAATCGACTATCAACATTCGCTGCGTTTGAACCATTCGCAAAACGTGAGTAAGGATGCCGTCCGGATTAGCGCCGGGTATCGTCTCGATTATCGCCAACAGTCGGACATTGCTCCCGCAACCGGTAGTTTGCCGCGCGAAATTCCGGAGTTGCTTGGTCTGTACTCAAACGATGCTACTCCCGACCTGAGTACTTTGGACACCATCCCATCTCTTGTGGACGGAATCTTGACGCAGTCGACATCTCCGCCAATCGATATCGGCAACGGTAATATCAATTGGAATCTGGGAGTCGATCTCGGCTTTACTCGCTCCGTCAACAGGGTCTATGTATACACCGACGTACCTTCCGGCAACGGCGTGCGCTGGCAGGTATACAAATCACCGGACAACATCGTGTGGAATCAAGTGGCATCGGCGACTTCGCGATACAGCGTTGGCTTCAGTCGCTACGAAATAAGCTTCCCGGAGGATACGACAAGACATATCAAGGTCGTAAATTCCGGCCTGAACGAAGTGGCCAGTGTCTTCGTAACGGAAATCGAGGCGCTTATTGACATCGGCAATCAAGGCGAAATCCGGCGTCATCAGATGACGCATCTGGCTACTCTTGGCAATTCCTTCCGTTTCTCCTCGAAGTGGAGTTCCTCTGCCGATATCTACTTGCGGCACGAGTCAGGCAGCAGTCTCGCCGCGCTGAGGAACGAAACGAACTATGCCTTGGGTACGAGATATAAGATATCCGCGACATTGCAAAGCGGTCTCCGCTATGAACTCGGATTGACCGATTTCCGCAATCGCTCTTCGGATATCGATAAGACATCCTCGGTCTCCTGTGATCTCCGGTACAATCCGCTGGAAACCTTAGCTTTTCTCTTGTCAATAGCGAGTCGCCACAGCTATATTAAGTCTATGAAGACTCAAGAGTTGAACAATGCGGTGGCGAAAGTTACGGGTGACCCGCTGGGCAGTTTACTCGTAGCGACGGAATTCGGATGGAGCCGTAATAATCTGTATCAGGGCAACTTGCGATATGATGCTTGGTCCTACAGGCTCGCGATGAATGGCGCAGTCTTCCGGTCTCTGGATGCCGGCATCACCTATCTTTATCAGAGGACCACTGATGCACGAAGCAGTGTTGCTCGCTCGAAAAGCCAATACTCCGCAAATGCGACCTGCCGTCTCACGGCTAACATAGTCATACAAGGAAATGTTGACTTGGTCAACGATTTCCACAATCGTTTGCTGGCTCAGGAGTACCTGCTAAGTTGGAGTGCGTCCGCGAAACTTAACATCTCCGCGTCCACATCTCTCACACAAATCAAGAACAATTCACACAGCAACAGATACAATGCGCAGCTTCAATACTATGTCACACCTCGGAGTGCTTTGACAGTCAGCTACTCAGAGTATGATCTATCACCGGTAAGCGGCAGCAGCACGGCCGCCCTGCAAGCAGGGTTCCGGACCGGCTTTTGATTCAGTTTGAAAGGCGTTGGTAAGATGCGTTCCAAGTTTTCGCGATCACTCTGGCTGTTGACGACAGCTTTTCTCGTAGCATGCTCGGGCATGAAGCCGACTGTGTTTGTCAACAAGCAATACAACTTCAATTTCCTGGAGAAGGTTGCCGTCGTGCCGTTTGAAAACCTCTCTACCGATCAGGGAGCCGGTGCTCGCATCACCCACATCTTTCTCACTGAACTGTTGGCTGCTGAGTCCTTCGATGTTGCCGAACCGGGAGAAGTATCAAAGGCCACCCAGAAATACATCGGCAGCGGCGGATCTGCGCTGACCCGCGATCAGATCACCGAAATCGGCAAAACTCTCGGAGTACAAGCCATCATTCTTGGCTCGGTCAACGAAACTTCTGGCTCTCGTGCGGGTGGCTCTGCAACAACAGAAGTTACTATTGATGCCCGA
>JAPLUP010000028.1 GCA_026397575.1 Candidatus Zixiibacteriota bacterium | reverse complement strand
ATTCGCCCGTCAGCGCGACTTTATTGGCCACTGAACCGGAGAATTTGAAATCCTCCTGCATCACTTCCTCTTTGCAGAGATTGTAGACCGTGCGAAATTGGAGCTGGTTGTTATCATCCAGAAGCATCAGGAAGCCGCGCTCGGCTTTCATCAACTCGATGGCGCGCTTCATCACTACCTGCAGGATATCATCCGTTACTAGCGAACTGTTGACCAGCGCGGAGATTTCCAGTAAGGTTTTGTAGTTGCTGATTTCCCCATCGGTCGCTTTGTCGGAGGAGAGATGCGGTCGCGCCTTGGTGATGGTGTTTACTGAGCGTTCCATGCGAGAAAGCAGATCCTCGGCGTTCGTCTCGATACTCGTATTCACGGTCTCTCTGCCGACCGGCAATATGAACTTGTCGGTTCTTTCTAAACTTTTGATGTCTCTTGATTGAAAAGGCATAACGCTATCCTCTACGGACAAAGATACTTCCGCTGTCCAAACCTTACTTGGATGATATCGGCTGCTCGGACAATTAGTTAAGCGACGTGGGGAACTTAATGGCGCCTTCGATTTGTCCGGGATAGAAAGATAGCGAGCTTTTCAAATAGGAACGGTTTCGAAAGCCGGTCGAGTTGAGCGCTATGTTGACAAGCTTTCCGGGCAGCGATTGGTGACGGTCCTTCGGGCTTACCGGCCTGCCACGTTGCCCACTAAACAGCCAGTCTTTGAGGTCAGTGAGTTTATCGGGTGTGAGGTATTGCAGTTCAACGGCACACGCGACATAACTCTCTCTGCTATAATCATTTGGCTCAAGTTGAAACCGGAAGACCAGCCTGATTTCCAGTTCTGACAAAAGCGAGTCAAGCTGCGAGAATTCGAGGTCAAAATCACTGCCACTGGCTCCAAGGCCGGATGCCGTAAATTTCTCCGCCCACCGGTCATAAGTCACTTCGGCATAACCAACCGATTCCAGTCGCAATCGGTCAAACCAAAGTCTGCGTTTTTGCCACAACTCAAGGCGGCAAATGATGCTGAGTGTTTCGCCGTTCACTATTGAGGTCGAATCTTCGACGGAAATGAAAGTCCCTAAGGGCACCATCACTGTTAGAGTGTCGCCCGTCACCAATGCCGGCAATGCGGCCATTTCCTTATCAGCCGCCAAAAGCAGCGGCTGACAAAGCAGGAAAATCAGGACGAAGATGCGGTAAGGTTTTGTCACATCAGAAACTACTGCCTATCAAAGCGCTCAGTTGCAGTTTATCCGTATCGCCGTTGATCTGTCGGGTAAACTCCAACCGAAGCCAATCGTCAAATCGCACTCCGATTCCGACATCGCCACGCCATTCGCCTTTCGAAAGAAAATCGCTCTCCCGGCCGGTTTTGCCGATGTCGAAGAGCAGCGCCAGCCCGACAATCGTTCTTGGAAAATCAACGACGTATTCGCAGTTGGCCATTGCCATGCGTGATCCATAAAACTGCTTGATGTCGTATCCGCGCAGCGTGCGGATGCCACCGAGATAGAACAAGCGGTGCAGCGGCAAATTGCCGGTCGCGCCGCCGTATATCAGCCGGACATTAAAATTCTGCATGTAGGTCAGCGGCTGATAGCGTCGAAGTTCTACGATGAAGCGGTCAAAAGCGAAGTCAGAGCCGAGGCGACTGGACGAATGCTCATAGTGCACACCCCCGACCCAGCCGGCTCGTGCCAACTCGCCGCGTTCGTCCTCAACGGTGTTGAGCACATAAGATGTCTTCAGTACGGCTTCGTTCTTGTCGTAATCACTCACAGAGGCGTTCCGGCGCGGCGCCTCGACTGAGGAAAAATTCTGTCGGAAGCGCTTGTCACCTCCAAACAGCGACCAGAGACCCGTGTGCGCAGGCAACCATGACAACGACTCGTAGGAATACTCAACGCGGAAGGTATGCGCGAATCCGAGACTTTGCTCGACGTAAACATTGCCCCCTTCGGCTCCATAGTAGTCGCGAAAGTCCTCCCTAGCCAGCACAGCGTAAAGGCTGTTCTCGCCGCCGTGACTGATCCAGTCATCTTCCGTTTTGGTGAGACGGTAAACGGAACCACCGAGTTTGGTTTGGTTGTAGTCGAACAATTTTTGCTCGATCCCCAACTGGTAGACCGACCGCTTGGAGGCAAACCCGTACCCGTATTTGAAATAGAACTTCGGCATGAATTTTTCTTCGGACTGGAACGCAATCTCGGGCATGACTAAGAGGCCATCCACGCGGTTGTAGGCGGCTCCCAGGCCAAGCTGCACCACCGATTTATCGTCCTGAGATTTTCTGTGATATCGAGCTTTGACCTGATGCCAGGCATCGGTCGATTGGTACGTGCCATTTACCCGTGCCATGAGGTGCTTATGGACGGAGCCACCGATAGCCAGCACATCTCGCTGACAGACGGCGCTCGACATCAATTTTACATTGCCAAACAAAGACACCACGTTGCCGTTGACCTCACCCTCAACTACCAACTCGCCCCCAACACAGAAAGCGTTGCCACGGACAAAATCACCCGGCGGAATGGACAGACGTTGGAATGATGCGAATCGATTTCTTTCGGTACCGCGTCTGGAGCGCGTGCTCCCATCCTGTTTTGTCAAAGTCACTTCGCAGAAGCTGCGGGTCGATGTGACATCGGAGGGCATCATCTCTGCGAGATTGACTGCGTTGTCCCCCACGAAAAGCGAATCCCCCGAGATCAGTACCCGATCGCGCAACAAAATCTGATGCCCGGTCTTGCGGACCTCGCCGAACTGGAACTCAATCTTGCTTGAGTCCCGATCTGTTATGACAACGATCGTTCCGCTGCTGCGACTGAAATTGATCTCGACAGTAGTTCCGGTTGAATCCTGTGCCATTGCCGGCGCCACCAGCACCAAGCCGATCAGAAGGCAGATGATATATTTCATGAAACACGTCTCCTTACAGGTTTTGGCTCACAGCGGGGCAATCAGCGTGCCAAGTCACAAGAGCCAAGCGGCTGTATTATCAGCACTTGGCATGCAAGAGGCAAATGCTTATTTGCAGCCTCAGACCTCGTGTTATTTCTACGTGATTTCGCTTAGAAGGGTCTGTTGCCCGTGTTGAATCTACACGAGATCGTAGGATTTTAGTTTCTTGGAGAGATTGCCCCGGTCGATGTCCAAACTTCGCGCCAGTTCACTAATATTCCCGCCGTGTTTCT
>JAPLUP010000477.1 GCA_026397575.1 Candidatus Zixiibacteriota bacterium | reverse complement strand
GCCGTGACTCTGATGACACTGCACGGAGCCAAAGGTCTCGAATTCGAGTCGGTCTTTATCACCGGTTTGGAGGATGGTCTGTTTCCAATTTCGCGTAGTCTGGATGACACCGCCAAGCTTGAGGAAGAGCGCCGCCTGTTCTACGTCGGCATGACCCGCGCCAAATCGCGGTTGACCTTGTCATACGCGCTGCACCGCGCGCGTTTCGGAAACAAGCAGACGGTGCGTTCACGGTTCCTTGATGAAGTTCCCGATGAGGTTCTCGATACCGTGCGTTACACTCTCATCGATGCGCGCGGCAACGTCAACTCGTCGTTTGTGCTTCCTGAATATCACGGTGACGACGATCCCTATGCATTTCTTCGTATCGGAGCCGCTGTCTATCATCCCCGCTGGGGCGAGGGTGCCGTGACGAATCGAAAGGGTTCCGGCGACAATACTGAAGTCGAGGTTCGTTTTCATTTCGCGGGCACAAAGAATCTGGTCGCCCGCTACGCCAAACTTCGTCCACTGCACTAAGAGAATTTTCCGCAGAGTTTTCGTTTCACTTGCACAACGCGCATGGCGGAGCGCCGTGGGTGAATATGTAACTGATCATGTAGACAGCGTCTGCTATCGATGGCCCTCCATCGCAATCGACATCGCCGCCACGACCGTCAAGGAGAGGACTGCCATAGGCAAAGATGAATTGAATCAGATGCACTATATCTGCGACGTCTACGCTACCGGATCCATCGTAATCGCCGCATAATGATGGATCATCGTCGTAGTCAAGGCGCGCAACAAATCCGTCCGATGAACCGCCTGCATATTGATGCAACCACGGATTCTGCAGCGGAAAATCGGACGAGCCGGTTTTGCCTGCCACTATGATCATGCCGTTGACCATTGCTACGGCTTGTGCCTCGTCATCGCCCCCGCCACCGTAGAAAGTACTGAACTCACTGCTGTCGCCATTGGAAGAGATGATGCTGACAAAAGCTTCGCGCAATCCTGACGTTTCGCTTTGCAAAGGTTTCGTCGTGGGGAAATCGCTTGCCGAAGTCCAACCGACGACGATGATCTTGCCATTTTTGTCAGCGACAACTGCGCTCGCTTCGTCATCGCCCAATGCACCGCCGAGATATGTGCTAAATTGCACGGCTCCGGACATTTTGTCGAACGCCGTCACAAATCCTTCGTACTGACTCGCACAGGAATGACACGAGTCTTGTAGCGGCAGGTGCAACGGGTAATCTGCCGAGTGGGTCCTGCCGGCAATAATCACCTTGCCGTCAGAAGCAAGCGCCATTCCCCGAGGGACATCATTCTGTATGCCACCCCAGTAGGTCGATCTGATCAGCGGTGCGCCGGAAGAGTCGATTTTCGCGACGAACAGATCAAAACCGCCCATGAGCGTATCCTGCAAGGGTTGGACAACTGGCAAGTCGGGCGAACTTGTCGTGCCGGAGATATAGATCGCGCCCTCGGTATCGATGACAATGCCGACGGCATTATCGGCGCCACTGCCACCGAAATAGGTCGAATAGCTTAGTGACTTGCTTGTTGTGTTAATCTTGCAGACAAACGCATCGGACGCCGTTCCGGCCAGAGTATCGATCAACGCCTTAACCATCGGGAAGTTGCTCGAACTGGTGCTGCCAACGACACCAACGCTGCCGTAATTGTCAACCACCAGGTCACTGGCTCTGTCCTGCCCGTTGCCACCGAGATAGGATGAAAACAACAACGAGTCGCCGGCGCCACTCATACAGACAATGAGCGCGTCCTCATAACCGGCGTTCTGCGCCTGCAATGGCATAACCGTCCGCAGATCCGTTGATGTTGTCCAGCCGCAGACCCAGACACGTCCGGCGCTGTCAATGGCAATGCCGGTCGCCTGATCATTGCCGTTGCCGCCGAAATAGGTGCAAAACTCCAGCGTGTCGCCGGTAGAACAAAGCTTGGCGATGAAAATGTCATCTTCCGCCGCGCGGGTGTCTTGAAGCGCATGCTCGATCGGGAAATTGTTCGACACGGTATGACCGGTAACATAAATGTGTCCCCCCCGATCGATGACGACAGCGGTGATGTTGTCAACCGCATTACCACCAAGGAAAGTGGAGAATCGGACGGTCGGTGTGGCCAGAGCGGTGGAAGTGAGGGCGAGCAATACCGCCGTTATGACATATAACGTCAGCGTAGGGAGTTTTGTAGGTCGAAACCCTCGCGGTTTCGACTTGAGGACGCCGTTAGGAACCCTTTCCTGACGGCATAATCCTCCTAAAATGCGCTGCACGGAGCGGGGCCTCCGGAGAAGATATAGGCAATAAGATAGACGACATCAGCAATAGTAATTACTCCCTCGCAGTCTGCATCACCTGCTGCCAATGGTGACGGCGCCGGTCCACCTGAGAAGATGTAATTAATCAGAAAGACTGCGTCGGCAATATTCACTTCGCCCGACCTGTCGGCATCACCAGGAATAATGACAAATAGCTTCCGATACAGTTGTCGCGCTGCCATGATGTTCGTCGTCAAGTCCGAAAAATCGAGACTGTCGTAAAATGCCTGTGGGTTGTTCGAGTCGAAAAGTGTCTGGAAATCGCTTGGATTGCGGTGGAAGTTGTCACCCATCGCAACCACAAAGGCAAACTCCGTGCTGTCGCCCGGCGCGAGATCGATCGGGCCGAAGGAGAACAGGAAGTGGGTATCGTAACCGTCCGCCAGATTGCTGGCAACATTCGCTGCCGGTGGCAACCACCCTTGGGCGGAATAATCTACTGCTGACCAAAGCTGGTCGTAGTCATTCTCGGGAGCTGACATGATATAGTACTTGTTTCGGTCGCCTTCGGGTGTTCCAAGTCCGCCTGTGCCGAAATTGCGGTTGTTTTCCTGTCGTCGGGGTCCCCAATCCAGCGTTGCGTCGCCGTTCGACACCCACCAGTTGAACGACAACTGGGGGCTCGTCGGATAGTCCAGCATTGATGCGCCAATGGCTGCCACCGTCGATTGCTGATCCCACAGTCCAGACCTGGATGGATCGCCGTCGTTGTCAGCCGACCAACCGATTAGCACCTGATCGTCGCTTAGAGAATCTTCAGTGAAATAGCTGCCAGAAACGTCGTCAGCAAATCCATTTGTTGTTGCCGTATGCCAGACGTCAGTGTCAAAGAGTAGTCCGCAGAAGACCTGGTGAAGATAATTGCTGCCGATATTCGTTATCTTGTAGCGAAACAAAATGAAGTCTTCGTAAACACTTGCGCTCCAGGAATACGACTCTTGCACAATCTTGAGTCCGATGGGAATGTGTGGCCGATTGTCCATGGGATCACGTCCTGTCCAGGCTTCATCGGCCAAGGTGTCATAGTACTCGGCAATCATGTCGAGATCGCTAAGCGCTGATGGGTCGTAGTTGGGGTCAGTGGGACGGTTTGAGCGTCGTACAATCCCGCCATTCGGACTCGCTTGCGGATACATCTCAAAAACCCACTGCCAACCATCCGAGCCAACAGACACCAACGTGTCGCTATCCACAATCGCCCCGATCCAGAGAGCGCCCTGAAAGAGGTAGTTGATGCCGCTACCGGCAGGGAATTCCGCTGAAGGCGCGAGAGAGTTGTATGGTATGTTGGGCCCAAGGCAATACAACTCCTTCAACTGATTCGAGTTGAATTGACTTCCCAAGAAACCCCAGTTAGTAACAGTCATCCAAAGTTTGTTCGCGCGGTGGGAGCAGTTCTGAATGTTGGGAGCGGCCGTCCATTTCCCCGAAACAACTGGTTTTTGGCTATCAAAATATGCGCTCTTGCCACTGGCCGTTGATCCAAGCAGCGTTACAACTGCAATTCCCAATAAGATCAATTTTGCACTGATCCGAATCGTTTTCATCTCGCCTCCCGCGATAAGGGTTTTGATTATTCACCATAATGTACCTAGATATCTGGAATTGTCAAGTGGGAAAGCTGCGTAGGTTAAGCCCGCTCGGGGCTTGACATTTATGTTTGTCCGCAGGTTCAGTCGGTTGCCCCATACTGCTTTGCAGGATATTCGGTTGTCCAACAGTCGTTGGACTGGGTCACGTTCTCCGGGGAGTAGTGATACCCATTGGAATGCAAATTGACGTCAAGAGCCTGCACTGTTTGCCGATCAATTAAGATGTAAGCGCTGAAGAATACGCGGAGGCCCTGAATGAAAGACAATCGCAAGCAGCCGAGAAAAGGAGTCAATGACACTTGCTATCTGATCGACACGGATCGCGAAGTGTCAATTGGTCGAGTCATAAATCTCTCTTTGGGGGGAATGCTGGTTTGGTGCGATCAGCCGATTGAAGACTTGACTTTCTTTTGGTGTAGGCTGGCGTTACCCAACAAGGGGGAAGAACCAGCGGTAATCACTTTCGGCGCCAGAAGTATGTGGTGTGAGCAGGATGTTGCCTTTGAAACCTGGGAAGTCGGATTCAAGTTTCTGAGCATGTCCAAGAACGACAAAGAACTCCTCAGCAAGTATCTGGTGACGTGGCAGGGGACTTTTCTTCACTATACGCCTTGACCTCCATAGTTCAGCACCTTTTTACCAAGACTGGGTAAATGGTCGTCTTCTGTTCTGTGCGCGGCAGTCCGCCACGGAATCAATAGGCTAACTCCGACACGCGCTTAAGCAAGCCGGACCTCTGACCCGACGGATTATCAGCGCTCCCTCTTTTGTGGTGCCATTGTAGATAAATCACCCCCGCACCAGTTAGTAGAACGTTTGGTTGCGGCACCGAAGGTCACCCCGGAGTGCTCTGTGGATCTGGCGGCTCTGGGAACAACGAATTCCTCGACTTCGGCGAACTCAGTCGAGTCACGGTTTCGTTGATCCTAACCCGTCGATCAGGAATCCCTTGCGGTTGGACGGCTACGACTAAGCTCATGATGCCGAACAATAACCGTCACAGTCCAACCGGTAACTCACCCAACGGGTGAGGATTCTGGATCAACCACTTCGCTTCATATTAGCGGTGAGTCGCACCTTTCCTGTGTTTTGAGACATGCACGAAGATCAAAGCTCTTTCTTGGGCACAACCCCCAATCGAGTTGCTCTTGGGATTCTCCAAGGCCGATATTTCTTGATGGCGGGAGGAGAGCTTAGCCCTCGACCTTCGGGTCATGAACTGATTAATCTGTCCAAACACCAGAAAGCACCAGACGCCAACCTGTAATATTAGTAACGAGTTACGGGAGACCCAGTGTCTGGTGTTTTCCCCTATTTTTTGTTGTTTTGGATAATGCTGTTAGAAAAATGTTAGAAAGGGGTGTAAGTAAAAAGCTCTTTCAGCAATTCATTAGTAGAAGTTAGTCGGAGATCAAAAGAATTCTCTATTTTCTGTAAACATCTGTACTAAGGTATTTTAGACCAGAATCTACCATTAATGTAGCTATTTTGGCATCCGGTCCTAATCGCTCTGCCACTCGAATTGCTGCGATGACATTTGCTCCCGAGGACGTTCCTGCAAAAAGACCTTCTTCCCGAGCCAAGCGCCTGGCCATTGCCTTCGCGTCGTCCGTACTAACGGCAATAATTTCATCCACCAGACTTGGATCCCAGAGTGGTGGAATATAGCCAATACCTACGCCTTCGATTTTGTGAGGTCCTGCCTGGCCACCCGACAATACCGCGGATTCAGCCGGCTCCACGATTATTATCTTAAGCTCTGGATCGTAACGCTTCAACACAGTTGCCACACCTCGCGACGAAGCTGCCGTGCCGGCACATTGAACAAAGGCATCAAGTTTTCCGTTTGTTTGGTTCCAGATTTCCTCGGCTAATGGATAGTACCCGGCAATGCTATCGAGATTATTGAGTTGGTCAGTCCAGTAGGTATGCGGTCTTTGACTAATTTCTCTGGCGGCTTCAATCATATCCAAAATCAATTTCTTGGTGGTCAGGCCTCCTTCACTTGGTATCAGTGTTAGTTCCGCACCAAAAGCAGACATCTGCTTCAATTTATCCTGACTAAACGCATCGGAGGTAACGATATGAAGATGGTAGCCCTTCGCAACGCAGACCAATGCGAGTGATATGCCCGTGCTACCCCCTGTGTACTCAACAATGGTATCCCCAGGTCTCAGACAGTACGCAGTTGCACCAACGAGGTGTTTCCAATAGCCTGTAGAATATTGGTACAAATACTCATTCTATTCACTTCCCTTATATTCTGATTACTATCTCATTCTGTTGCTTCTAAATTGGAAGCTACAATTAATGTAAGTGGTCTTGCCATTGATTACCAATCAAATTGGGGTGAAAGAGGTCTCTCTGTGGAATGGGGAGGTAGCTGAGCAGTTGAGAAGATGGGTCACCGGTTCATAGAAAAACGGGTTACCAATTGTAATTTGATAATCGTATATTCCTGAAGCCGCCGAGAGCCCATTCGCTATTTAGTACTATGGGGTCTTCAACACCTCTCTGCCTGTTTTCAGCATCGAAGTCGTAATATTCGTTCCGCCCGATTGAGTGGCATTCTGCACTGCCCCACGAGCCTTATCTCTTCCGGCAGCAAAGGCATCTTTGATTTTTGCGGGATCAAAATCCAGGGAATCCATATACTCTTTCTCCGGCTCGATCACCACTATGTTAGCAAATCGATACCCTTCAAATGGAAAGCCGCCCGGCAGGTTCAGGTTCTGCGATTTCAGATCGCGATGGTACTTAACCGCGGCATTTATGTTCAATGCTGCTTCAAGGTCCGTGCGGTAAATCTCGTTAATCAACAGTCCAAGTGAGCGCTTCATAATTTCGATGCCACTGTCGATCTTGTTGTAATCAACTATCTTTTCGCAGCGCAACGGACTTGCCAGGATGAGATAGATCGTGGCGACGTCGTCTTGCCCGGAAGCGTTCTTTAGTTCGTTGAGCGCGTCAAAGGCAGCACCCAGAGGAGTCACATCGCGCACGCCGCCGTCGACGAACCAGTCCGTCTGATTTGCCTTATAGTTGCCGACCTCCACCGGGTTAAAGTACACCGGGATAGAAGCGGAGGCGCGTACCATCTCACGGATTAGCGAGAAACTCCCATCGACGGGGTAAAAGTCACCACTCATCAGGCCGACGACGCCAATCCGCAGGATTCTACCGGAGCTCCGGAGCTTGGCCGGATCAACATGTTTCTGGATCAACTTCCACAGTGGCTTGTTTGAGTAGAGGCTGTCGGCTTTGAAGATCGCCCCAAGCAATTTGGCAACGAGACCCGGGAAACGTTCGTAATACACATCGTCATTTTCTTTCAGCCCGAACCAGATTCCCGTCAAGGCATCAAGTTGTTCGGTCAGCCCGTCTACTCCCTTGCCTTGAGCAAGCATCACGGCATTAAGATTGCCTGTCGAGACTCCGACAATGACGTTTGGATCGATTTTGAGGTCACGAATCAAATAGTCAGCGGCGCCAAGTTCGAACGAACCCTTTGCACCTCCACCTGACATGACTAGCGCAGTGTTTCCCATGATGCACCATCCTTTCTGATTCCCATCCAGTTTGAGGGAGTAAAGCCCGCTACCGCATTCAAGTAATTCTC
>JAPLUP010000032.1 GCA_026397575.1 Candidatus Zixiibacteriota bacterium | reverse complement strand
GCCGGTCAGGATTTTGCGTGACAGGCGTGACTTATTCCAACTCGTCCTCAAGATCACCCAATACTGATTCGGCGATCTCTTTGGCAGTATCGTAATCCTCTTCATTCACGAAGAATTCGCCGTCCACAAAGGCGGTGCGGTAGAGCGTTTTCTTGGCACGCGGACCCGTGTCTTCCGATGCCTTGAAGACGTAGAGTATTCCGGCATCCCGCAAAGCATCCATCAGCGCATCCGAATTGGCGCGGCCGCTGGAGCGATAAAGCAGGACCATGTCATCTTCCATCTCCTCCGACAGACTTTCGAGGTCTTCCACCGATGTGTCGATGAGATGCTCTCCGCATTCCGGACAAACAGACACATTGCCTTTGTATTCGGTCTCACAGTTTGGACAGAACGGCATGTTAAACCATCACCTCTCGCAAAGAGTCACGATAGAAATCAATTTCGTTTTTGGTACGTTTCTCCGTCGCGCATACAATCAGGCAGTCGTCCTCCCACACAAACCGCGAAGTAGGTACGCCGGCAAAGATATTCTTCACGATCAGACGGTCAAAGACTTTCAAGGCGGGCTGCGGCAACTTCAAGGCAAATTCCATAAAGAAGGGTCGGTCGTGCGCAAGTCTCACCCCCGGAATCGAGCAAAGTTGATCTTTCAGATAGTGAGCTTTGTTGAAACACAACTGCGACACTTCTTTCAGCCCTTGTTTACCCAGTGTTGCCAGGTAGATCGTTCCGGCCAGCGCGCAGAGCGCTTGATTGGTGCATATATTTGAAGTCGCCTTGTCGCGACGGATATGCTGTTCGCGGGTCTGCAGTGTCAGGCAGAATCCCCGTTTTCCATTTTTGTCTTTGGTCATCGCCGTCAGGCGACCGGGAAGCTGTCGTACAAATGCCTTTTTCGTAGCGAAGAAACCGAAATAGGGTCCGCCAAAATTCAGACTGTTCCCCAGCGGCTGCCCCTCGCCGACACAGACATCGGCGCCGAATTCTCCGGGCGTCTTCAGGTGAGCCAGCGAAACCGGATTAGCTGCCACAATCAGCAGCGCTCCCGCTTCCTTCACTATCTGCGGGATGCGGTCGGTCGGTTCGATGATGCCATAGAAATTCGGATTTTGCATCACAAAACAGGCAGCGTCTTTGATTCGAGCTTTCAGATCATCCACATCAATGATGCCGTCGTCATGTCGGACTTTCACCACTTCAATATCCTCACCGCCAAGATAGATTCTGATGCAGTCTACATAATGGGGATGCATGAGCGACGACACCACGATTTTGCGCCGGTTCGTCACCGACAATGCCAACAACGCTGCTTCCGCGGTAGCGGAACCGCCGTCGTACATCGAGGCGTTCGCCACATCCATACCGGTCAATCGGCACATCAGCGATTGAAATTCATAGATCCCCTGCAGCGTGCCCTGTGATACTTCGGCCTGATAAGGGGTGTACGCGGTCTTAAACTCCGAGCGGTCAAGCAGATGCCCGACTATTGCCGGAATAAAATGATCATAAGCGCCCGCCCCCATATAATTGGAGAACTCGGCCGTCGTGTGGTTCTTGCCGGCCAACTCCCCCATCATCTTCACCGTCTCAAACTCCGAAAGAGCTTCGGGAAGATTCAGCGGCTTCTTTAACTGCAACGACTCAGGAATACCTTGAAGCAGTTCTTCAAAGCTGTTGACTCCGATATCGCGCAACATCTCCTGACGTTCGCGATCGGAGTGGGGGACGAATGTCATAGCCTATTCCTCAAGCAGCTTGCGGTAACTGGCGGCGTCTAACAGCGCGTTGACTTCCGAAGGATCGAATTTGGCGATCTTGATGATCCAACCGGCGCCATAGGGATCCTTGTTGATAACCGTTGAATCCTTTTCCAGACTCATGTTGGTTTCCCTGACCACTCCCGATAGCGGCGAAAACATCTCGCTGACCGCCTTAACCGCTTCGATGGTTCCAAACGATTCCATCTGCTTGACAACCTTGCCGACCGGAGGCAATTCCACGAAGACGATGTCGCCCAATTCGCCCTGAGCATATTCGGTAATTCCCACAATCGCCACGTCGCCTTCGATCTTAACCCATTCGTGCTCGCGCGTGTATTTCAATCCCTCTGGGATGTTCATAAATCCTCCAAACTATACGACCTTATCCACGTTTGTAGCCATCCCTTTTGTCCGCCTAAAATAGTCTTCTACGAAGCCGGTGTCAAATATTCCCGACTGAAATACCGGGTCTGCCAGGATTTTTTTATGGAAGTCGATCGTCGTATAAATGCCTTCGACGACAAACTCATCAAGCGCCCGCAGCATCTTCTGAATGCCATCGGCTCGGTTCTTGTGATGCACAATCAGCTTGGCGATCATCGAGTCATAATATTGCGGAACCACATATTTCGCGTACACATGCGTATCCACTCGCACTCCATGCCCACCCGGCACATGCAGCGACGTGATCAGCCCTGGCGAAGGTGCGAAATTGGCTTCCGGATTCTCAGCGTTGATTCGACACTCGATCGCGTAGCCGGATATTTTGACATCGTCCTGAGTCAGCTTCAATTTATCGCCGGCGGCGATATGCAGCATTTCCGCGATGATATCGATATCGGTAACCTCTTCTGTTACTGGATGTTCCACCTG
>JAPLUP010000283.1 GCA_026397575.1 Candidatus Zixiibacteriota bacterium | reverse complement strand
CCCGCTCAGGACTCGTTGGGCTGGTTGCACCTGGGTACGGCGACCTGTCCGTATCGGCGTCGCCATAAGGCGACCGCGCCCGGTCCGCATCCCCGTAAGGTGATCGCGGCCCCACCACATCCACACGCGGCACACTGCTGGTAATCGGAACGCCCGCGTAACTGCCCACCAGGCAGACTAATATAGCTGCCAAAACCACCATCAAAATCGCCCAGCGTTTCATTGCAAAAACCTCCAATACTGCCTTTACCTTCAACGGACTTCTGCGTGGCCGCACTTGACCACACAACACATACTCAATTATACACTACGCCATTCAAAGATAGAGCGATATTTTTGCAAATTTCGAGACTGTAGCAAGATTACAGAGTATCCTGTTCGGTAGGGATTTGTTGCTTGTAGCCAAACCGTATTGATTTCGCGTTTAGTTTTGGATTTGGGGTATAGTCGTCACGGCAGAGAAGGTTTTGAGCCTAATCGCAAAAGGGAGATGTTTTTAGGGGCCGACCCAATGGACTGTCAAGGTCTGCGCGGCCGTGTATGTGCCGGCGTCAGCAAGGTCATTTGCGTAATTGCTTGCTTTGACATGAACGGTCACCTCTACGTCATCATCGCCTGTTACATGTGTCACAGGCGCAGCAGTTGTCAGGAAGGTGTCATAAGTTTTATAGTTTGTGCCGGTGCCTCCGGTCGTGCCGGAACCAGTACCGTCGAACGTCAGCTTGTATTCCGTAACGAGTGTGTCCCCGGCAGAAGACAGCTGAGCTGCGGCGGAATTGTCAGCGGAGATTTCCACATCTCCGTCGATTGAAAGATTGGCGGACGAGCTACCCTCGCTTATCTGCTCTCTGCTTGCGATATTCGGTAAAGCTATAGGGCCGAAATTGGAATCCCAGTCCATAAAGCTACCGATAAGTAACTCCGTCCAGAGGGAAATCAGTATGAGAGCTATAAGGATAGAAGAAAGCTTTAACTTCATTTTGTTAAGGTCGGTGTGCATCCGAAGACTTACGTTCTATATTGGTTTCGACCGAGTTCTGGTCAGGCGGATTTTCGGGAGGGATGGAGGAGTTTCCCTCCAGCCCCCTAAGCTCTTTCTCGACACTTATCTTGCTGTGGCGATTGAGAAACGGATCCCGGTCTTCGTGAATCAGTCTTGGTGTAATGAATATTACGACTTCCTTATCTACCGTGCTGGATTCTTTAGCCTTGAACAAACCGCCTATAAGCGGAATTGAGCTGAGCACGGGCACACGTTTATTCTTGGTTCGTTCCTGGGTTTCGACCAAACCCCCTAATACTATTGCATCGCCTTCCTTTACGCGGACGCACGTGTCAACTTTGCGGCGTCTAACCAATGGCAGGTCTCCCGAAGCGTTGCCCTCTATTTGATTCTGGCGAGAAGCGACGTCGCTGACTTCCGTGGAGACATCAACAGTAATGTCCCCGTCATCACCTATATTTGGCTTTATCTCCAAGGTCACGCCGGTTTTGATTACCTTAAGATCCGTCCGAAACCGGCCTGGCGCATCGTAGAGATCCGTGACAATGGTGAAGTACTCCTCAAGGGATACGTCTATGACGGCTTTTTCTCCGTTTTGGGTGGCTACCCGGGGTCGGGACCGTATGGCGGCCTTGTTTTCACCAACCAGCGCCCGTAGAGTAAAGAGCAGACTTGTCAACTGATTCTTTGGCACGCTTGTGTACTGCGCCGTGCCCGTGAAAAGTCCGAGACCCTCTTCCATACTAAGAGAGTTGTGGTAGTCGGAATACTCCCAATCAAAGCCGAATTTCTTGCTGGCTTCTTCCCAAAGTTCCACAACGAGGACCTCCAGCACCACCTGCTGACGGGGGACGTCGAGCTCGGCAACGATTTCCGTGATATGTTTGGCAATTTCAGGGGCGGCATAAATCAGCACTTCATTTTCCCTTTCTCCCGTGGAGACATACTGCTCGACAGATTTTGGAAGAGAAGATTTTAGATGCTTTGCGCTTATG
>JAPLUP010000623.1 GCA_026397575.1 Candidatus Zixiibacteriota bacterium | reverse complement strand
GCCGTGCCGTCCGACAGATAAACGCTATTCCCTTGGACCGTGATGTTCTGGCGCTGGCCATCGGGGAAATACATTCTCGATATAGGTGTCGGCACAGTCGAATCGCTGATGTCGAATACGATCAGCCCGAATCTGGCCGTGCAGAAAGCATAATGATCCTGCAAAACGACATGGTTAAAAAACCTCCAGAGTGCGCTGCCTTCGTAGCTGAATGCGAATTGACTGTTGGGGTTCGCCAGAAGGACAGACGGGACCAGGATCAGCAGCGCATAGACAGTGATTACAGCTCTCATAAAAGATCGTTTCTCGCTTCGCTAAAGGCCGTCTAAGGGTAGTATCGGTCGATTCCACCACCAATTGAATACACCCAAATCCAGGATCAACTAAAATCGTTAGAGACTGTTGAAGGAAACAACAGTCTTCACATTTGCAGCGAGAAACAGGATTACCACAGGAGAGAATCGCTGGATTCTGCGAGGAAATTCACTTGAGAGCGGAGGATTCCAAAACAACTAGGGGAAGCTGTCCTCTCCTACTTCACTGATACACCCAATGGAATCAGTCAAGAGCTTCCCCTGTCGATACACAACTGAGGCGTACCTCAAGTCTAATATAATACTGGTACGCGCTTTACGCAACCAGAATTTTGCGAAAAGCTGCGGGGTTTCCATTCAACATCCCAAATTGCGGCCACACCCCCACCAGCGCTTGACAGCCATCATTCGTCCCGCTATACTCAGGATGATCGGGCTTGGGAAGATTCATAGGCTGACCGACTACGAGAAACCGGCCCCAAATTGGTGACGATAAGACGTTAGAGGAGACAGGAAAAATGACGACATTTTTGCTTTGTGGCGCTGGCATGATGGCTCAGGCGCTTGTATATGATTTGTGCAGATTCGCTAACCCCAATACAATCATTGTGTTAGACATCGACAACTCGCGTCTGGACGGCATCACTGGCGACAAGGTGAAAAAGCACCAGGGTGATCTCACTGACCGCGAATTTATCGAGCCGTTTTTCAAAGCAGCCGATGTTGCTTGCGCTGCAGCAAGTTACAAACTCAATGCGCTCTTGACCGGCTGCGCCATCGCCAATGGCACGCACTTTATCGATATGGGGGGAAACAACACGATTGTCGAGCAGCAATTCGCTATGTCCGACCGTGCCGCCAAAGCCGGTCTGACCGTGATCCCCGATTGCGGACTGGCTCCCGGAATGGCGTCGATTCTCGCCGCCGATGGCATCGCCAGATTCGATTCTATCGATTCCGTCAAGCTGCGTGTTGGTGGTCTGCCGCAACATCCCCAACCACCGTTGAACTATGCGATCTTCTTTTCCCCCGAAGGATTACTAAACGAATACCGAGAGCCGACCGTCGTTCTGCGCGACGGCAAGTTGACTAAACTTGAAAGCCTGACCGAAGTTGAAGAGCTTTCGTTGCCGCCGAACTTCCCGAAACTGGAAGCGTTTCACACCTCCGGCGGCGCCTCGACATTGCCCTACACCTATGAAGGCAAGATTCGCAATCTCGATTACAAGACTATCCGCTATCCCGGACACGTCGAGAAGATCAAATTCCTTTTCGATCTCGGCCTGGCGGACGAAACTGGGTATCAAATAGAAAATATGACAATCAGCCCCGATCGGATGTTGCGCGAAGTTCTTTCGCGTCGTCTGCCGCAAAACGCCCCCGATGTAATCCTTCTCTATGGCGAAGTTATCGGTACCAAACAGGGCAAGCCGGGCAGAGTAACTTACACAATCGAAGACTATCTTGATGCGTCGACCGGTCACAGCGCCATGCAACGCACGACAGCTTACTCCGCCGGCATCGTGATGCAAATGATCGCCGAGGGCACGATTACCCAGCGCGGTACCTTGCGCTCGGAACTCGGCATCAACACGACCCGCTATATCGAGTTGCTTCGACAGCGGGGTATCGCGCTGAAGATTGACATTTGTTGACGAGCGCCTGTTCCGACTCCCGCGAAAGTCAACGACCCGACTCTGACGGGGAGGAATCCAGCTTCGTAGTCCGGTAGGTCAAAACCGCTTCGGTTTTGACACCCTCTGCTCTCTCCCTTTTTGTAGTGCTCTTGTAGATAAACCACCACTACAACAGTTAGTAG
>JAPLUP010000655.1 GCA_026397575.1 Candidatus Zixiibacteriota bacterium | reverse complement strand
GACAAACACTATCTGGGCAGCGGTGTTTATAGTTTTCTTCGCACTTACAGTAGGTTCCACCATTCCCTGGATCTGGCTGATGAGTATCGATGCGCATTGGTTCTCTACCATGTATAGCTGGTATACATTCGCCAGCACATTTGTAGCCGGGATGTCTTTGGTAGCTCTTTTTGTTGTTTACCTAAAAAATCAGGGCTACCTGGAATATGTTAACGAGGAACATATGCATGACCTCGGTAAATTTATGTTTGCCTTTTCTATTTTCTGGACCTATCTGTGGTATTCTCAGTTCATGCTGATCTGGTATGCCAATATTCCCGAGGAAACGATCTGGTTTCAGCACCGTTGGACGGGCTCTTGGAAAACGATCAGTTTGCTCCTCGTTTTCGGGCACTTCGTGGTCCCGTTTCTGGTTCTAATCTCGAGGGCGGCAAAACGGAGCACGCGCGTGTTGACATTTGCGGGATTGTGGTTGCTGTTGATGCACTGGATGGACTTGCACTGGCTGGTTATGCCTAATCTGCATCCGCAGGGATTTCAGCCGTCGTGGATGGATCTGACGACCGTCGTCGGAATCGGCGGAGTGTTTCTGGCGCTGGTGTGGAAGCGTCTGTGCGCGCAACCGCTGGTGCCACTCAATGATCCGAAACTGGCAGCGTCGATTGAGTTTGTCAATCAATAGGAGTCGGGCCTGTGAACGAAATGACTGACAGACCAACAACGGATTCGGGATATGAAAAGCGGGACATCAATCTGCGTGTGACGTTCTTGGTGGGCGCCGTGATTGTATCGGTGATCGCACTGTTTCTGATCATACTCAAGGATGTCTTCGTGCTCAAGAAAGAACAGATGATGTACGACTACGTACTGAAGCCGGAGTCGGCGCCTCTGCGCGACCTGCGCGCGCGTGAAATGGAAATGCTGACAACTTACAAGTTGCTCGATCCCGTCAGAGGCGTGTATCGAACTCCGATGTCGCGCGCGATGGAGCTGATGGCGGACGAAGCTTATCGAGATCAGCAGAAGGGTCAAAGGTGAACGGGCGCGTGAGACATTCAGACTTTCAAAAAACCCTCCCTGGCGCGCGGGGTACTGCTCTCGCTCTCTGTACGGCGGCACTGCTATTGTTGGGCGCGGGACGTTTACAGGCGCAAGTGGTGCAGGACAGTCTACCGGAGCTCAGGAAAATCGATGTCGTTGAACATCTGGGTGAATCAGTGCCACTCGATCTGGTATTCACGAATGACGCCGGCGAGACAGTCAAACTGGGTGATTATTTTCATCATGGCAAGCCGGTGATATTGGTACTCGCGTATTATACCTGCCCGATGTTATGCACGATGGTGCTCAATGGAGTTAGTGACGCCGTCAAAGCGTTGGACTGGCTGCCCGGAAAAGAGTTTCAAATCTTGACAATCAGTATTGATCCATCGGAGACGCCGGAGCTGGCAACTGGCAAGAAGGCGCGGTATCTCGACAACCTCGGCAAGAAAGGCGTCGAGAACGGCTGGCGATTCTTTGTGGGCGCGGAGAGTCAATCGAAGGCGCTGGCAAATGCGGTCGGATTCAAGTACTACTACGATACTGAGCAGAAAATGTATGCTCATCCGGCGGTAGTGACAATTCTGACCGAAGAGGGCAAGATTTCGCGCTACCTGTATGG
>JAPLUP010000644.1 GCA_026397575.1 Candidatus Zixiibacteriota bacterium | reverse complement strand
GTCCTCCAGCAGTATCTCAACGCCGATGGCTGGCAACAGGAATACTATCCCGAATTTGATTTTTCATCGCTGCCGGTAACCGAAGCCAACGACCGGAACGGAGAGCCGCTCATGGTCAGCATCGATTTTCCGGGTCGGAAGGTATGGATTAAGGTCTGGAAACTTCAAGTCGGGCGGACGCCTTTGTACTTGCTCGACACTAATGTTCCTCAGAACTCAGGTGAAGATCGCGACATCACCGCCCACTTGTACGGCGGTGACAACGATACCAGAATCCGGCAGGAAATGGTGCTCGGTATCGGCGGAGTGACCGCTCTTGATGAGATGGGAATTGCGCCGTCTGTTTTTCACATGAACGAAGGCCACTCGGCGTTCTTAGCGATCGACCGTGTGCGTCGCCACATGGAGAAGGACGGCCTCACGTTCCGCGAAGCCTCGCTTTTAGTTAGACAAACAACCGTCTTCACGACTCATACACCCGTACAGGCCGGCATTGACCGTTTCCCGCGCGAATTGGTGGAGAAATACTTCAGGAGCTATCTGCCCAGACTAGGTCTGAGTTTCGGTGAGTTCTCTTCGCTGGGTCAACAAAACGAACGCGAAAACACGACCGAATTCAATATGGCGCATTTGGCCATGAATTTTTCGTCCTATATCAATGGCGTCTCCAAATTGCACGCGGAAGTATCTCGTCGCATGTGGCAGGCGTCCTGGCCTAAGGTACCGTTTGAAGAAATCCCGCTTGCTTCCATCACCAACGGCGTGCATACGCGCTCGTGGATTTCCGCAGAGATGTGCGAGCTTTATGATCGCTACCTGGGAACCGGATGGCTGGAAGAATCGGCCAATCACTCTTTCTGGTCGAACGTAGATGACATTATTGATAGCGAGCTATGGCGGACTCACGAAATCAGACGCGAGAAGATGATCTCCTTTGCCCGTCGACGGCTAAAAGAACAATATCAGCGTCGCGGCGCTACTCCCAGTGACATCAAACTCGTGGGGGAAGTGCTCAATTCGGGCTATCTGACAATCGGTTTTGCGCGTAGGTTTGCATCCTACAAACGCGGAACCTTGATTTTCCGCGACGTGGAGCGTCTCAAGCGGATTCTCAACCATGCCGATCGCCCCGTGCAACTGATTTTCGCCGGCAAAGCCCACCCGCGCGACAATTTCGGCAAGGAACTGATCAAAACGATCGTCCATCTTGCCCGTGATCCACAACTCAGAGACCGTATTGTTTTTCTGGAAAATTACGATCTGGCCGTGGCGCGTAATCTGGTGCAGGGCGTGGATGTGTGGCTCAATACGCCGCGCCGACCAATGGAAGCCTCCGGTACCAGTGGCATGAAGGTGATCTTTAACGGGGGAATAAACTTCAGCGTGCTCGACGGTTGGTGGTGCGAGGGTTACAACGTCAACACCGGTTGGGCTATCGGTCTGGGCGAAGAATATGACAACCTTGACTATCAGGATGAAGTCGAGGCCAATGCGCTGTACGATACGCTCGAAAAGGAAATCGTACCGCTATTTTACGACCGCGGTCGCGATGGAATCCCGCGCGGTTGGGTGGCGAAGATGAAGAGCTCGATCAAGACATTGGCGCCAATGTTTAACTCCAATCGCATGGTGCAGGAGTATACCGAAAAGTTCTATGTCAACGCTTATCGACAGAATCTGATTCTTCGTCACCAGGGTTTCGCCGAGGTCAAGTCGTTGGCGAGTTGGTACAAGCATCTTGTTGACAAGTGGGCTGATGTGCGTATGCTGGAACTGGTCTCCAAGTCGCCGTCAAAAATTAATGTCAACGAACAGATGCAGATCGAAGCAAAAATCTTTATCGGAGAATTGACTCCCAACGACGTGGCGGTGGAGCTTTACATGGGCAAACTGTCACCATCTGGCGACATTGTCAATCCGACATCGGTGGAGATGACCGCTGATGGCAATCCCCATGCCGGCATCTATAACTACTGCTGTACGACGCCGATTTCCTCCAGCGGTCGACTTGGCTATTCTGTCAGAGTTTTGCCGGGACATCGCAGTCTGGTGCATCCGCATGAAATGCGGCTAATCACTTGGGCGGAAGGCGATCTATAAGCTCCCGTGAAAGGGGCATTCAAAAACAAGAACTGGCTGCGCAAACGTCGCTGCCGGTTTCTTTTTGCCCCATTAAAGGTGTCGTCATCCACTTCAAAGGAAGAACCGTCGCCATTTACTCGCGTCGCTAATGAAGTTTACGGCAACGTCTTGTGCGTGCCGTCGCAAAACGGCGGCGTCGTTGTATGTTTGCATTGGCAGTACGAGCGTAGCTTCCGTTCGTCGATTGTGAAATCCAACGGTGCGAATGATGTCCCCTGGTGAGAGCCGTCGCAGAATGGTTGCGTTTTCGACCTGCCGCAGCGGCACCACAAATAGGTCCCCGGCTCCAGTTCAAGTTTGATCGACTTTTTGTCGGCAATAGTCGGTCGGTCCATAATTAAGTCCCTCTCTCAATCGCAGTATACGCAAAGGCCTTCGCTTTCGCTTGATCTCTCATCAAGCAGTTATCAAAAATGATCAACTCGCGCTTCTGCGTCCAAAGCACAAATAGTCGCGTTTTTGCCGTTTGAAGGGCAGCGGACTGCAACTGCCCTGTTTTGGGGTTATTTCCGCGAGATCAGACATAGCGTAAATTCTTCTGTATAAATTTGGTATT
>JAPLUP010000110.1 GCA_026397575.1 Candidatus Zixiibacteriota bacterium | reverse complement strand
GTTGTTCTGCCAGAGGCCGGTGGCGATCGCGATCCAGCCCATCTCCGTATCGACGGAACGCGGGGCACTACGAGCAATCTCCTCGGCCCGCGGCAGCGAATCCAGGTCGGCGTATAGCTGCATCAGATAAGCATACGTCTGCCACTGCCCGGGGACCACTCCCAGCGACTGCTTGGCCAGTTGGATAGCGCGGTTGTAATCACCCTTCTTACGCAACGCCTCGGAGGCCATGAGAAAACCGGCGGAATAGTTGTTGGTAAGACGTGCGGCGTTTTCGTCTTTGAATACGGTCGAATCCGCGACGCCACGAAAACGGAAAGTGTTCTGATAGAGACCGAAGGTGCCATCGATGTCGACCATCTCCTTGCCGGAGTCCTTCTTGACGCGGTACATCATGCCAAGCATTTCCAGATGATCGTCGATCGGCTTGCCCTTGTACAGGCGGTTGTCGTCCGAAACGGTGGTAGCGAAGTGAATGGGCACGTTCCAGCGATTGGTTTCAATGATATTGTCAATCATGGCATCTTGCACGCGGGCTATCTTGCCATCGGACGTGCGATACGGACGCAGGCTCTCGATCTGCCTATCAGTGTAACTGATGGGCACTCCCATCTCGTTCTTTAGTTGCTTGATGTACCAGTCGGTGTTGATCAGCGACAGGTTGGCAACGCGAACGTCCTTGCGGATACCGTAAGCATATTGCAGCGCCCAGACAGGGAAGGTATCGTTGTCGCCGTTGGTAAATACGACGGCATTTTTGTCGGCAGACATCAGCAGATTGTAGGCATAGTCCCAGGAGATATAATTATTCGAGCGGTCGTTTTCATGATAGTTGGCCTTGAGAGCCACCAGCGGCACGAACAGGAAGACGAGCATTCCATAGACCGCCTTTGGGGCTCCTTTCGTGACGAATATACGATAGAGAATGTCCCAAAGCGCTGCAAAACCAAGCCCGATTGCCATCGCAAACAAAATGAAGCCGGGCTGCCAGAAATAATCTCGGTCGCGCACTTCCAGATAGGCCTCGTCGTTAAGAAACTTGCCTGCCATCGTGCCGTCCGCAAAGTTCATATACAAGACCATCCCCGCGGTTGCGGCGAGCACCATGAAGAAGAAAGGAATCCCTTTCTCTTTCCTCCTTATCCATAGCTCCCAAAGACCCCAAAGCCCCAGAGGGAAAAGTGTAAACGTGAACGCCGTCTTGGTAATTCCGTACTGCTTTTCGAAATAGCCCCAGAAGCCCATGTGCGCATGGCGGCCAAATTGATTTGCCAAGGTTCCCCGCCGAGTAAACATGCGAACGATCATCGAACCCTGACCATACTGCTTGCGTTCGACGTAGCTCATGAATTTGCTCCAATTGTCGGGAGCGTTTTCGTTGATCGCCGGTTTTTCGGCGGAGCGAATAATGATGTACGACTGGCAAGTCCAACCCGCAAAGCCCGCCACCATCAGATAGAACGGCAAGGCCCAGACCGGGTTCCGTTTCGTAAGATAGATAGCGGTACAGATCAGCAGCCAGATAGGGAGACTATAGATAAAGAGTGGGATAGAGATCACAATGCTTAGCAGTACTAATCCCGTCACCCAAATGCGCCAGTCACGCCGCAAGGTGTCGCTGATGAGAATGATCATCAAGTAGATGAACGGCATGATAAGATAGGTGGTCATGTGAACACCGATTGAAAGCACGCTGAGATAGGCAATCAAGATCAGCCACTTGTTGGCGCCCGGTTGGTCACGACGTTCCGCCCAGCAGAGGGTCGCCCAGATGATTATCATCATCAACAACATTGCCGCTCCGTAGACTTCAGCCTCAATGGCCGAGTTCCAGTTACTGAAAGCGAATGCCATTATGAGGGAGCCGAACAAGCCCGCGGCATACATGCCGAGTCGCTGCACTTCGGTGATGGTCTCGCCGAACCAGTCGCGAACGAACTTGACAATGACGAAATAGCCGAACATCGCCGCGCCGGCGGACGTCAATACCGAGATTATGTTGATTCGGAATCCGATATCGGATGCGGTCGGCAACATCGAGAAAACCCTTCCGATCATTACCCAGAGCGGCGCTCCGGGGGGATGGGGAATTCCGAGGATTGCCGAGCAGGCGACAAACTCGCCACAATCCCAAAACGAAACTGTCCGCTGCACCGTCATTAGATAGACACTGAAAGTAAAGAGATAAACGAATATCCCCAGGCCGAGATTAACCTTGTCGATCTTATCCGTACTCAACCCAAATTTGTACTGCGCCAATTCTACCTCCTCAAGGAGAGCCGCCTACATTACATTAACCCGTATACCCTATGTGTAACAGGGCGGACGAAACAATTTCGGCGCGGAATATACAACGCCAGAGCCCAATAGCAAACGGAAAAGTCGGCGGTGGGAAGTGCCGCTACCGCACCCTTGGCTTCCCTGACTTGGTCTCAGGGGCATCCCACTCATGACTCGCGCCCGCAAGTTTTCTGCGAAACTCGTAGTCTTAGTCGTGCTCCAGACTCTTGTAAACGGCATCAAGAATACCGTTGACAAATCGGGACGATTGCTGTGTGGAATACTTC
>JAPLUP010000493.1 GCA_026397575.1 Candidatus Zixiibacteriota bacterium | reverse complement strand
ATCGCACCGGTGACAAATGGTGCATCTATCCGATGTACGACTGGGCGCATGGACAGAGTGATTCACTGGAAGGGATAACGCATTCGATTTGCACGCTCGAGTTTGAAGATCATCGTCCGCTATATGATTGGTTCATCGATCAGTTGGGAATTCACCACCCACAACAAATTGAATTTGCGCGATTGAATCTCAATTACACGGTCATGAGCAAACGTCTGCTGCTGGAGTTGGTGAAAGAGAATTATGTCAGCGGTTGGGACGATCCACGCCTGCCGACGATCTGCGGACTGCGCCGTCGCGGCTACACCCCGGAATCGATTCGGCTGTTTGCCGACAAGATCGGCGTCGCCAAAGCCGACAGCACGGTTGATATCGCGCTTCTCGAAGCCTGCCTGCGGGAGCATCTAAATCTGGTAGCGCCCCGCGTGATGGCGGTGCTGCGGCCATTGAAAGTAGTAATCGACAACTATCCTGACGGACAAGTTGAGGAACTCGAGGCGATCAACAATCCGGAAAATCCCGATGCCGGGACGCGTAAGGTACCCTTCTCCAAGGTCATATACATCTAGCAGGATGATTTCCGCGAGGAGCCGCACAAGAAGTTTTTCCGACTTGCGCCCGGGCGAGAAGTCAGATTGAAACACGCCTACTACATCACTTGCGAGAAGGTGGTCAAAGACGACAAGACCGGCGAAGTGATCGAGTTGTTTTGTTCCTACGATCCGCAGTCGCGCGGTGGTGGCACCGCGGACAATCGTAAGATTGAGGGCACATTGCACTGGGTGTCGGCGCAACATGCCGTCGATGCCGAAGTGCGCTTGTTCGACCGGCTGTTCATTGCGGAAGATCCCAGTAAAACTGAACCGGGCAAGGACTACAAGTCGAATCTTAATCCGAGTTCACTGGAAGTGCTGAGCGGGTGCAAGGTCGAACCGTCGCTGAAGGACGCGCCGGTTGGCGGCAAGTATCAGTTCCTACGGCAGGGATATTTCTGTGTTGACCTTGATTCCACGAATGGCAAGCTTGTCTTCAATCGCGCCGTAGGACTGAAGGACTCGTGGGCGAAGATTGAGAAGCGACGTTGAGGACGTCAATTGTGAAGACAGTGCGACAATCTTGTTGATAGCTCATCGGCCATGTTGAATTCAATTCATTTCCTGCTTAGCTACAAATGTACCTCCGAATGTGACCACTGCTTTCTGTATTGCAGCCCGCAGGCCGAAGGAACATTCACACTCGCGAAATTGCGGCAGGTATTCAACGAGATTCGCAAGGTAAAGCCAATTACCGGCGTATACTTCGAAGGCGGCGAGCCGTTTCTGTTTTATCCACTCATGATCGAAGGTATCCGCATCGCCCGCAGCATGGGACTGACTGTCGGCGTTGTGACCAACGCTTACTGGGCGACTTCCGTGGAAGACGCCGTCATCTGGCTGAAACCTTTAGCCGAACTCGGCATCAGTGACCTTAGCTTGAGCGATGATCTTTTCCATCATGACGACATCGAGATGTCTCCCGCCAAGATCGCCCTTGCGGCAGCTACTAAGCTCGGAATACCGGCGGACACGATCTGCATTGAGGCCCCAGAGACTGCATCTCCTGATGACACTCAGGCCAAGGGCGAGCCGATAACCAAAGGTGGGGTCAAGTTCCGCGGGAGAGCCGTTGAGAAACTATCTGAAGGTATTCCGCGCCAGTCCTGGAAGAATCTGACAACTTGTCCGCACGAGGATTTGGAGAAGCCGGAGCGGGTTCATCTGGACGCTTTCGGAAACGTGCACCTCTGTCAGGGATTGCTCATGGGCAATGTCTGGAAAACGCCGCTGACGGGATTGATTCGGTCGTACAATCCGCACACTCACCCGATCTGCGGACCTCTCCTAAAGGGCGGTCCGGTACTCCTTGCCAAGGAATACGGTATCGATTTGGAACCGGAGTACATCGAGGAGTGCCACCTTTGCTATCTCGTCCGCCGCGCTCTGATAGCGAGATTTCCTGATCTGCTCGGCCCCGCACAGGTCTACGGCCTCGACACAGAGTGAGCCATGGCACAAAGCGGCTCCGTCTCCAGAGCCGCCTTATATACACTAACCTGCTTCTGATAGTTAGTGTCTATCACCGTATCGTAATGGACAGTTTTGCTTCCATCACGCCTCAAAAGGTCGTGATCTACTTCCCTATCACTCAAGTTGTTACGTAACCGCCAGTCGGTCAGACAGATGCC
>JAPLUP010000288.1 GCA_026397575.1 Candidatus Zixiibacteriota bacterium | reverse complement strand
AACGCCCGGCCGACCAGCCCGTCATCAAGGTGAAGAAACCCGACAAGCCGCCGGAAAAAGAGCCGCCGAAGGCGCCGGAGAAACCGGCGGCGTAGAACGGGATCAGCCTGATGCTCGTGATCGATGAGCCGTTAGAAGATTATCTGCCACGACCCGCGCCGCTGTTTCGGCCTTCCAGAATTGTGCTGGAGATCGGCCTGTGCTTGGAAAGCGATGTTTGCTTTGCTTGGCTTGCAAGAGAGTGTTGGACGGTGTAATTGTGTATTCTCACGAGCCAACATCCGGGTTGGGAGAGCATACGATGGCTGACAACACGATCGAGAAGATAGAGGCCAGACTTGATGCGGATTACGCACAATGTTTCCCACGGTCTGTGGGCTGGGAGAAGGCGGCCACTCATTTGCTGATTGCCTATGATTATGAAGTGCGAAGGGACGATATTCACACAATCGACCGCATGAAATATGCCTTAATGCACACTTTGAGGTGGGGACGCGACTCGCCATCTCAACCATTTCGCGGCTATCCCGACGACTTTGATCCAAAGCTCTTTGAGCTATGCCGGTTCGCCTTGTGGCGGGGCGCAGAGTACACGGGAATCTTTGGTGCATTCACCTCGTATCACCAGAAACTGGTAGATGTTGTACAAATCGACGAATGTCACATTGAGTTCACCGCAAATCCATCGTGGAAGGCATATGATGTGCTCGATAGCCGTCTACATTTCCAGAGTCGATCGTCTTCTCCTGATCATGTCCACACACTCAAAAAGATCGCCCGGGAACTCTCACGAGGATTTGAGTCGCTCACATCGCAGGAGATGACGGACTGGTTTCCCGATTTTGAGACGTGCCGCAATCTGTTGTCGCGAATGAGCAACTTGCTAAGAGAGGGGTTTTTGCTGCCGTCCTCTTGGAGCTTTGATGGCATCCCGATTCTCAAGATGCGGACTTTCTGGAAGGCTGTCCTTACGCTGGGGCTTATCCACCTGGGAGTGGCGTACCGCTTAACAGGCCAGAAAAACGTGGGGATGATCCAGCTATTGATTAAACCCCGAGATGCGCTAGTTGACTGGATTGCCGACTGTGTGGGGATCGATAGGCAGATTGTCCGCCGTCTGGTAAACCTTCATACCTACGACCGTTCGTCCAAGACTCCCGATATTGCGATAACTCCGTTCGTGCTATTGGGCAATGGACGGCTTGCCGCGAGTCCTTGGATGCTTACAAATTCCTCATTGGAAAGAAACTTTTGTGCCTACGTAGCAAGAGAATATCCAAAACTCTATGGTCCAACTGACCGCAATTTGGCGTCGCACTTAGCCAGCGAGCTAGTTGACATCTTTAAGAATGCCGGGTTTGAAGCCGCGCACTCGCTCAAATTCAGCTTTAGTGGCGTCAAAGGAGACATCGACCTGCTTGTATGGTCGCAGAAGGAATCCTTCGTGATGGCTGCGGAATTGTACTGGAAGATTGCAACCGGGGATTTCATGGAAGTTCTTCACGGTGAAACAACCTGTATGGCAAAAATGCGGGATCAGTTGCCAAAGTACTCAAAAGTGTTGTCGGCCGGTGCAGGCGAGTTTGTCGCCAAATCATTTAACCTAAAAACTGCCCCAAGGATAGATAACTGGTCGTGCGGGATGGTGGTTCGCGGATTCGTCGGAACTCCTCGTATTGCCAATGAGCAGTTTTTTCTCGTCCCCGACAGCCTGCTTACAAGAGAAGTTGCGAAACACAAATCGTTAAGGGACATTTGCCAGTGGGCCAAAACCAAGCCGTTTCTTCCGCAGGAAGGCCGAGACTTCCAAATGTGTCCGCTTGAGGTTACATCACCATCTGGAATCAAAGTGACGTTTTGGGAATGCGAAGAAAATAGGCAATGTATGCCGTGATAGAGAAGCATGGTGGGCGAGCGCAGCGAGCCACACCAAACGGATTGACGTTTTTCACAGGATGGTCACAGCAGTTCTGGCGCAGCGTCATAGTGGAAGGGGAATCGCATGGCCCGTCAGTCGGATCAACGACAAGGCTATCTCTTCGATGGCAGGAAATGTGCCGAACCCGTGTTGGTCAGTGCGTGTCTGCTCGGCATTCCTTGCCGTTGGCACGGGCGCAGGCCGAAGAAGCGGGAAGAACTTATCAGGCGACTGAGGCAGAAATATGTCCTTGTACCGATCTGCCCCGAGCAACTCGGCGGGATGCCGACGCCGAGAACGGGCGAAATGCTCCACGGCACGGGCGCTCAAGTGCTCGATGAGGGGTTGCGAATCACTGCCCCGGAAACCGGAGAAGATGTAACACGGTTCCATGTCGATGGTGCGCGATACGCTCTGGAAATCGCTGAGATTATCGGCGCGAAGCGTGCTTATCTCAAGGGCGGAAGCCCCTCCTGTGACCGCGAGGGAGTGACGGGAGAAATGCTCACTCGCGGCGGCGTCAAGGTGATTCGCGTTGGGTAG
>JAPLUP010000136.1 GCA_026397575.1 Candidatus Zixiibacteriota bacterium | reverse complement strand
GGGAACCATTGGCTGACGCCCGCTTTGACGATGTTGGTTACGCCAACCAGCAGCAGCAACCCCAGCGCACCGCCCAAACCGGCGATCACCAGCGACTCGCCGCTGATCATGCCGATCAGGTGATAGGTACGGAAGCCCATTGATTTCATGTAGGCATGTTCGGATGTCCGCTCTCTGCCGGCCATTGCCATCGTGTTGACCAGCACTATCAGGATGATGCAGATAATTAGAATCGACATCACTTGTAGCAATGTCAGAATCGTCCCCGACATCTGCACGAAACTCATCTGGAACGCCTTTTCGGTCTCAGTCAAGGTCTCAGCCGACGAGTTTTTGAAACGCGCATCAACAGCGGCAGAGATGTCGGTTGCCCGGTTAGGGTCACTCAGCTTGAGGCCGAACCAGCCGATTTCGGCGCCATATCCGGGCCAGTTTTTCTTGATCCATTCGTCGAGATAATCCCAACGAAAGAAGAAGCTGCTTTCGTCAACGGTCTGGTCTCTGCCGGTGTAGATACTAACAACATCAAAATCCCAATTGCCGGAATAGACCGTGCCGATTAGCGTAATGCGGTCTCCGACCTTCCAGCCGAAGCGGTCAGCCAGTTTGCGCCCGACAATGACCGCCTGCCGATTCTTCTGGAATGCCTCAAATTGCGCCGGCGGAATCATGAATTCAGGAAACACTTCGAAATAAGTGTCCTTGTCGACTGCAAACTGAGCAAAAAAATTGTCCGGATCGACGTAAGTGCCGCCAAACCAGTTTGCCCAGGTTACCTGTTTGATTCCGTCAATTTTCAGAATCTGATCGCGATAAGACAGTGGCAAAGTGAAGATGATCGACACGGAATTGCGAGTGATCAGCCGGTCGGGCGCGGCGCCCTCGACCCCGGAATACCATGCGGAGAGCACGGTTCGGATCAACCCGAACGCCATCACGGCAACAGCGATTCCGAGAATGGTCAGGCCGGTGCGGAGCTTGTGACGCAGAGTGTTTCTGATGATCAGACTCAATACCATCAGGTCAACTCTCCCTTGTCCAGATGCCGAATCAGATGCGCCTTATCGGCGGCGCGAGGGTCGTGAGTAACCACGATGATGGTCTTGCCAAATTCTTTGTTCAGTCGCAACAGCAGCGTCATAATGTCTTCTGCCGACTGTTTGTCGAGGTCGCCGGTTGGTTCGTCAGCCAACAACAGGGTGGGGTCGGAGACGATAGCGCGGGCGATCGCCACACGCTGTTCCTGACCGCCGGAGAGTTGACGCGGATAGTGCTTGACGCGATCTGCCAATCCGACTATCGAGAGCGCAGTCTCAACATGTTTGCGGCGTTCCGCTTTGCTAAGTTTAGTCAACATCAACGGTAGTTCGACATTCTCGAAAGCCGTCAACACCGGCAACAGGTTGTAGAACTGGAATACCAGTCCGATGTGTTCCGAGCGCCACTTCGCCAATTGACCATCATTAAGTTGAGTGATATTCTCGCCGGCGACAGCCAATTCGCCCGAACTGGGGCGATCTATTCCAGAGATGAGATTAAGCAACGTCGTCTTGCCGGAACCCGACGGCCCCATCAACGCGAGGAATTCACCCTGCGGGATGTCAAAGTTGATGCTTCGCAGTACCGGAATCTCCTGCGAATCGCGGTAGTACGACTTACTGACATTTCTGATTTTGACTAGAGCTTCTGCCATAGTTCTCTCATTCACTCACTTTGTCAATTCCACTTTGTCACCCGTTTTCATTCCACCCGGCGGCGATACGACCACCACATCACCCGAGATGAGCCCGGTGATGATTTCGGTCGTTTGTCCCAGTTCCCGTCCGGCCTCGATAGGTGTTTCCTGAACATAATCTCCGACTACTTTGAATACGACCTTGCCCCCGTTGCGCGTTGTAGTTGCATTCTTGACCACAACCAATGTCGGTTTCTCCTCGGTAGTCTGTTTCTCCACAACCGGCAGGAAATTGACCCGCGCCGACATCTCCGGCAGAACCTTGTCATCGATATTCTTGAAACCGATCTTGGTCAATACCGAGGCGCGCGAGCGGTCCTCGGTGGGCACGATTTTCTTTACATAGCCCTGATACTTTACACCCGGGTAAGCATCCAGCACGATTTCACATGGTTGCCCAACTTTTACCTTGAAGATATTGGATTCCGAGACGTCAGCTTCAACTTCCAGCGAGGACATGTCGGCAATCGTAACCACCGCGCCCTTGGACGATGATGCCGAGGCAAACGGCGTTACCATCTCGCCGAC
>JAPLUP010000193.1 GCA_026397575.1 Candidatus Zixiibacteriota bacterium | reverse complement strand
CGACAAGATCAAGAAGTTGATGGAGCTGGGTGTAATTGAGATCGTGCCGTTGGCGTTTATGCGCGGCCGTACGCTCAACAGCTCGTTTGCGATTCTGGATGAAGCGCAAAACACGACCGTCCCACAGATGAAGATGTTCCTTACGCGCATCGGCGAGGGATCGAAAGCGGTGGTTACGGGCGATGTTACTCAGATCGACCTGGACCGCAAACGACTGTCGGGTCTAATCGCTATTCAAAAGATTCTGCGAAATATCTCCGACGTGAAGTTCTGCTACTTGACGGACAAGGATGTCGTGCGACATCGGTTGGTCAAAGATATTATTCGCGCTTTCGAGCGTTACGAAGAAGGGCGACGTTAGCCGATGTACGAATTGCTACGCAATATCAAGAGGGCGATCAGACGGCGGATACGCAAGTATAGCGCGCGTCGGCTCGAACAGGACAAGCCCAGCTACAACAAATTCTGGATGGGTGTGGTTGTCATATTTGCGATCGTGTTTTCGTCGTTTCTTTTCCCGTTGGCGCAACTGTTTTCGCCGATTTCGACTCCGGATGTCGGCGAAGTTGCCTCTGAGGATATTATCGCGCCTTTTGACTTTCCGGTATACAAGAGTCAGGGAGAACGGGACAATGAGATCCGCATGGCATTGGCGGCATTGCCGGCAGTGTTGATCTACGATCAGAGGATAGTCGACTCGTTGTTTGGGTCGGTAGACCGATTGTTTTTTCTGACGGATAGCCTGAAATCAGTCGTGGGTAATCGGAGTCGGATCGCGGATCGGCTGCGGCTGTTTTTTCCCCAGATCAAGATCGAAATACTGATGAAGCTGGCCGCATGGGACAGCCTTGCCGCTCGCGAGACAGTCATAATTGCCAGCCTGAGGGATCGCTATATAGTTGGTATTGCTCGCGTCGATAGTCTTGTGCCAGCGAACTATCACGAAGTGTGAGTAGTTCGTCCAAACCGGGAGACTGTCTTTGCTGCTGATCAGGTTCTGAGTCTACAGCAAGGTCAACAGAAGCTTCTTGAGGATATTCAGATCCATTCGGGCGACTTCATTGATGATGCCCGCGATCTGTACACCATCGCCCGCGAGTTTTTGCAGCCGAACTTGACGTTTTCTATGACGGAGACGGAAGTGCGGCGGGAAAAAACGTTGGCGGCGATTCCGCGGGAGAAAATCGTCATCAAGGCAGGACAACGCTTGGTGGCGCGCAATGAACCGATCACCAGAACTCACATCGAATGGCTGACGGCCATGGCTCATTATCGTTCGGCAGTCGGCACCGAAAAGGGCGCTTGGCAGTTCCTGCTGCCCGTCGTGGCGCGCGTTGCTTTCGTTTCGTTCGTATTCTTCAGCTTTCTCTATTCGCTGTATCATCTTCGACCCAGAAGCGAATTCTGTTTCAGCCAAATTGTGCCATTGCTATTGATCATCATAACGGTAATGTTTGCGGCCTATCTGGTTACCCAGCAGGGGCATCTGCCGCCAACCTTGATTCCGGTCGCCGCGGGCATCATTCTTGTTGCGATACTCTATGACTTACAGGTGGCGGTTCTCACGTCGGTGGCGCTGGCGCTGCTTCTCGGAATCGTTTTCGAGTTTGACTTCGAAACCGCTTTTCGTGCGATTATCGCCGGAGTGATGGCGGCGGTGGCGATGCGAGTCGTGCAGAAGCGGACCGACTTCTACCGCTGCGCTCTTCATCTCTCGATTACACTGGCCGCAAGCAACTTGCTCCTGGAATCGCTCAAGCTGTCGGATACGAACCTGGTGGTAAGGCAGTGCGGTCTGGGAGTTGTCAACGCCGTCGGCTCGACCTTTATTGCTATGGCACTGCTGCCATTGTTCGAATCATTCTTCTCATTCACGACGAATATCACGTTATTGGAACTGTCCGACCTGAACCATCCACTGCTGAAACGGCTGGCGATTGAAGCTCCGGGTACTTATCATCATTCGCTGGTGTTGAGTTCGCTGACGGAAGCGGCTGCCAAAGCGATCGGCGCGAATCCTTTGTTGGCCAGAGTCGGGACTTATTATCATGACATCGGGAAAATGGAAATCTCCGAATATTTCGTGGAAAATCAGTTTGGTGTAAAAAGCAAACACGATGAACTGGCACCCTCAATGTCGGCGTTAGTAATCGTGTCGCACATCAAACGGGGGCGCGAGATGGCCGAGGAATACGATCTGCCGGATCGGATCATCGAGTTCATTCAGGAGCATCACGGCACCTCGCTGATCAGTTACTTCTATAACAAGGCCAAAGAGTTGAGACTCAACGGCGAGATGTCGGAGGCGGAGTTCCGCTATCCGGGGCCGAAGCCGCGTTCCAAGGAGACCGCGATTTTGATGATCGCCGATTCGGTCGAGGCAGCCTCGCGGACATTGGATGATCCCAAACCGTCGCGCATTCGCAGCTTGATAAGGCGGATAACCAATGACAAGTATCAAACCGAACAGCTCTCTGGTTCACCGCTATCGCTGGCGGATTTGCAGAAAATCGAAGACGCATTTGTGATGGTGTTGATTGGCGCATTTCACAATCGCATTGACTATCCTCATCCCGATGACGAGAAATCGAACTGATGTCGGGTATACGCATACATAACACAGTGGCCGGTATTCGCGTGCCGCGTGCGAGATTGACGCGCCTTGCAGAAATAGTTCTGCACGCACAGGGCGTAGCGAAGTCGGTGAATCTGATTCTGGTTGCGGACAGCACTATGCGGCAGTTGAACCGACGCTTTAGGCGACAGGACAAGACGACCGACGTGTTGTCCTTTGCGATGGAAGAAGACATCGATCCGCTGCTCGGCGAAATCTATATTTCCATTCCAACGGCAAGACGAAACGCCGCCGGTGAAGGATGGAGACTCGACGAGGAACTGCTACAGTTGTTCTGTCACGGTCTGCTGCATTTGACCGGCACACATCATCCGAACGCGAAAGCGCGTGCTGAGATGAAGCGGTTGGAGGATCAATACTTGTTGCATTTGGAGAAGAGCGGGAAACGATGATCGGAATAGCGCTGCTGGTCGCCATCGGGCTGGCGTACTACCTCTCCTATCTTCTGAGTATCACCGCGGGTGGTCTTTATTTGTCTGACTATGAGGAGAGCAAGTTTATCAACTCACTGTCGGCACACAAGCGTGATTACCTGCAGCGGCTTTTGAAGAATCCCAAGCGGGTTGCAGCCACTGCAGACATTGTGCTATCAGCAGCCTTGATAGTTTCCACAGTCTGCTGGTTTGTGCTCGGGCGGTATCTGCAATTGCCCGTCGTCAATCATTACGTGCTGCAGATCGCGCTACTGCTGGTTGGCTGGTTCATTTACCTGTCGTTGATTGTGGTGTTTGCTCCAAATGTCAGACAGGAGAGGGCACTGGAGACCGTGCAGTCGCGTTGTTGGCTGTTGAAGTCGGTCATGTGGCTTTGTTCCCCGTTGGTCTCATTCCTGATTTCCCAGAAAGAGAAGTTGGTCGACAAGAAGGATCTCGACGAGAAAAAGGAAGAAATCGTGGAACGGGCGATTGAATCTTTGGCCGACTCCGCCGGAATTGACGAACCGCTGATGGAGCAGGATGTCAAACGGATGATCGGTAACATCTTTGATTTCGCCGATTCCGAGGTGCGCGAAGTAATGGTTCCCCGCATCGAGATGGTGGCTCTGGGGAAAGGCGCCACGCTCGCTGACGTGCAGAAACTGCTGAACGACTCCGGCCATTCACGCTATCCCGTCTATGAGGAAGACATCGACAACATCAAGGGCGTACTCTACGTGAAAGATCTCTTTCAGAAAATCCCATTGCCCGATTCCCATGCCGACCTGACCGCTTTTGCGCGTCCCGTTTACTTTGTACCGGAATCGAAGAAACTCGACAATCTGCTGGCGGATTTTCGTTCGCAAAAGATCCACATTGCGGTTGTGGTTGACGAGTATGGCGGTACCGCGGGGCTCATTACGCTGGAAGATCTCCTTGAGCTTATTGTAGGCGACATTCAGGATGAGCACAATGTCGAAGAATCTGACGTCGTTCAGGTGTCCGCAAGTGAGTTTATCGTGTCGGCGAATTTATCGATGGAAGATCTTTCCGACAAGCTGAACCTGAAGCTTGAAGAGAAGGATTTTGAGACGGTCGGCGGCTACATCTATGACTTAGTCGGTTCATTGCCGCGCGTAGGGCAGAAAGTCAGCGTAGACGGCATAGACTATGTTGTTGAAAAGGTATCGGGGCAGCGCATCGACAAAGTCCGCATCACGATCCATCACGCCGAAAGAACCTGAGCTATCGGGAAATGGACGACGAGGAGATGAAGATTGGGCAAAGCACTGACCCCTAACGAAACCGTCGCAAACGCAGAGCATTAGTCACAACAAAAAGGGAAGAGCATGACATGGCGGCTGCCGCGATGGCGGGCGAAAGCTGAACATGATACAGCGGATAGAATATGCCGGCCGCAAGCGGAATTGCGGCAACATTGTAGAAGAACGCCCAGAACAAGTTCTGCTTGATGTTGCGTAGCGTCGCCCTCGCCAAACGAATAACGATTGGCACACGGCCAATGTCGTGGCCGGTCAGAGTGACAGACGCCGATTCGACGGCAATCTCCGTACCGCTGGAAAGCGCGATGCCGACATCCGCCAGCGCCAGCGCCGGAGCATCATTGATACCGTCGCCGACCATACCAACCGACACGCCTTCGGACTTGCGTTTCTTGATCAACATCAGCTTTTGCTGTGGTAGCAGTTCCGCGTGTACCTCTTCGATGCCGAGTTCTCTACCAACTCGCTCGGCTGCTGCCTGATTGTCGCCGGTAATGATGGCGGGGGTGACTCCCAAAGAGCTAATCTCCACTATGGCTCGCTTCGCATCCGGCTTGATCTGGTCGGCGAGGGCAACGTATCCGCTAAGTCGCCCATCGATGGCAATGAAGATCAATGTGCGTCCTTGTTCGAGTTCATCGGAATACTCAGCTTCTAATGACGCGATATCAACCGCGCGGGCTTGCATTAGCTTGAGGGTTCCCAGTAGGACACTGCTGCCGTTGACGATGCCCGATGCTCCCGCTCCCGCAAGTGATGTAAAATCGTCGCAGTCTTGAGCTTGGACGTCCTTGGACTTGGCATAGGCAAACACAGCTCTCCCCAGAGGATGCTCAGAACGTTTCTCGACACTTGCGGCAAAGCGCAGTAGTGTTGGCTCGTCGATACTAATCGTCTTCACGTTGACGACCTCGAAACGTCCATAGGTGAGTGTGCCGGTCTTGTCGAAATAGAGGGTTTTGAGCCGGGCAATCTGTTCAAAGGTCTCTCCACTCTTGAAGAGAATGCCGAGCGATGCCGCTTTGCCGATGCCAACCATTACCGCCATTGGAGTTGCCAATCCCAAGGCACAGGGACAGGCAATAATCATTATGGCGATAAAGCTTTTCAGGGCGAACGCAAACTGGGCGCCCGCCATCAACCAGATGACGAGCGTAAGAAGTGCGAGAGTAATTATGATCGGTACGAACACCGCGGCTACTTTGTCAGCAAGCTTCTGAATTGCCGGTTTGGAACTGAGCGCGGCTGCTACCAATTCGGCTATTTTGCTTAGCCGCGAATCTGCTTGCAGGCTTGTTACCCCAAAGTCGAAACTGCCGCTGATATTGATCGTACCACCGGTGACTATATCACCGGCGGTTTTGTCAATCGGTAACGGCTCGCCGGTCAACATTGATTCATCTACGGTGGCAGTGCCTTTGATGATCCTGCCGTCGGCGGCGATTCGCTCGCCGGGGCGCACGCGGACGATATCGCCCGGCGCCAAGAGTGCCGATGACACCGATTGCTCCTGACCATCTTTGACGACGATTGCTTCATCCGGTCGGGCTTTGAGGAGTTTGGTGATCGCCGCCGAACTGCGCGACCTGGCTTTTGTTTCAAGGAATCTGCCAAGCAGGATCAAGGCGATGATCATCACCGCGCTATCGAAATAGTACTCCGGCATAGTGCCGCTGCGCTGGAAGTAGGCCGGGAAAACGAGCACAATCACACTAAACCAATATGCCGCCGATGTGCCGAGCGAGATCAGAGTGTTCATGTCGGCGGAGCGACGTCTAATCGAGTGCCATAGTCCCCTGTGAAATCTGAGGCCACCCCAGAAATAGACTGCCGTTGCCAGCACAAACTGGATGTAGGCGGAGAGGGTCATGTCTATGTGGGCGATGTGCAGATGATCGATTGCCATCAGACCCATAGTGATAAATGCGGCAATCAGGCTGAACACTAATGGTCGTTTGATTTCGTGGATTTCGCGCGCCAGCGGATCGACCGTCTGGGCAGCCGTAGTGACTGCGGTTACTTCGTAGCCGCTGCCGGAAAACAGCGACGTAAGTGTACCCTGCAGGTCCATGACGCCTACGTGTCTGACAACTCCAGTCCCGGCCGCAAAGTTGATGTCGACCGACACAACGCCCGGTATGGCGGATATGTGTTTCTCGACATTGAGCACACACGAGGCACAGTGCATGCCGCTGATCTCGATGCGGGTTTCCTGCGGAGTCATTGGATAACCGGCGATCTGTAGTTGACGGGCGATCTGGCCGATACTGACGCGGTCGGTGTCATAGGAAAAAGTCGCTTGGCGAGTCGCCAGGTTTGCCCCGACGTCGCTTACGCCGGCAATGCTCGATAACACACCTTCCACGCTCGCTATGCAGCCGGCACAAGATATGCCCTCGAGCGGAACGGTGACCCCGCGAGTCTGTATGTTCGCTGATATCGAGTCGTGACGCATCAAGTCTTCAAACCTCCAGACAAAGATACGACCGTTTTAACGCTTTATGTGGCAAATCGTTCCGGCCAAGAAAATGTTGGTGACAGTCAAGGCACAGCTTGCTACAAAACGCGAGAAAGCGTATCTTGGGCTTCACAATACGCGGTCAAAATCTGAGGAAGGTAATGTAATGAAGAGAGTCATCCTGCCCGTGATACTGCTTCTGGGATTTCTGTTGTTCAGTATCGCTACGACCAAGATTGGCAAGGGGGGTATCGATCTCAAGAACGTCTCCCCTGAAATTACGTCCGTGTTGTCACCGGACAAAGTTGAACAGGCGATTCTCCTATCGGACTTCAAAGCCGGTTGGTATTTTTTCACGACTGTCTTCGATGCTTTGGTGCTGGCGGGAATACTGTGGTTTGGGTTCTCGGGACGAATCAAGAACCTCTCGGAAAAGCTGGCCGACTGGCTCCATCGGCAGCGGTCGCCGCTTTTCTTCGCCGCAAGTTTCGGGCTTGTGTTGGCGCTGGCACTCAGCTTTGCGACGGCTACCGACAAGCATCCAGTGGAAGTCGGCAATCTTGTCTTTGCAGTGCTATGGGGGGTAGTAGCACTGTTCGCCGGGCGACATCGCAACTATGCGGTGAAAGTGTTCTACATTCTGATTCTATCACTCGCCATCTGGTTGATTGGCTTGCCGTTGTCATACTATCGCGGTTTCGTCATCGAACATCATTTTAGTCTCTCGACTCAGACCTTCGGCAACTGGTTGGCGGATACGATCAAGTCGGGCTATATCGGCGCTCTCTTCATGACCGTCCTGATTCCCTTTGCGTATTGGGGCATCAGTAGACGCGCCAAAGATTGGTGGCTCTGGATTGGAATTGTTGCAGTTCCGATTATGATCTTTGTCTTAGTCGTAGGTCCGGTATTTGTCTCGCCGATGTTCAACAAGTTTGAACCGCTAAAAGATGAAGCATTGGCGCAGCGGATTCTGGGTATGGCGGAAAAGGCCGGCATTTCCGGAGGGCGTGTCTATCAGGTTGACATGAGCGAGCAAACAGAGGCGATAAACGCCTATGTCACCGGACTGTTCGGTTCCAAACGAATCGTGCTCTGGGACACGACGATCAAGAAGATGACGCCCGATGAAATCGCATTTGTGATGGCGCACGAAATGGGACACTATGTCATGAACCATATATGGATCGGGATTGGATTATTCAGCGTGATCTTCCTGATATTGCTGTTTATTATTCACAAATCGATTGGGTGGTTCATCCACCGCTACGGCGACAGTTTCGGGTTCGCTGCCGTCAGCGATATCGCCAGTTTGCCGCTATTGATGCTGATGTTCAGCCTCATGATGTTCTTGCTTGACCCGCTGACCAACGGGTTCTCACGCAAAATCGAACACGACTCAGACAGGTTCGCACTCGATCTGACTCGGGATAACATAAGCGGTGTTTCTGCATTCATCAAATTGGCGAATGAAAATCTCTCCAACCCAAGTCCGTCGGCGTTCATTGAGTTTTGGCAATACAGTCATCCGCCGCTGCAGAAGCGGATCGAATTCTGCCGGAGCTACACGCCGAAGACAAATTGAGATTGTAATTGCGACGTCGGGACCGTCTGCAAGAGTCGCAATTACAATCTGACGAAATGTGGCATCGGGTGCGGAATCTCCATGGAGATCTCCACCAGACCACCGTACTCGCCTTCGACATACCATGGCGATTGGTAGATCAGCTTGTGGACGCCGTTCTTCTCAATGGTGTAGCAGTTGGTCTGCTGCGATGCCATCAGCTCGCGCAACTTTGTGCGCGATGGTTCTGGATGGCAATCGAGCAGGTTCGTCCCGATCAGCGCTGCTCCGCCATCGTCTGCGAACGTGGCAATCGCTTTGTCATTCATCGTCAGTATTACGCCGTTGCGGTCGCAGACCGTAATTGCCCCAGGAAATCCCTTAATCCATTCTGGTGTCTTCATCTTTGGACTCTTTCCGGTGATTTGTCTTGGTGTCAGATATGTTACGGGGATCGGAGCCTTTCGGCTCTTGGCGAAGATAGATTCCTTTACCGAGTGGATTCCAACTCGCCAATCCAAAGTTGGCGGTGTCAAACCCCTGCAGACTAAACAATTCGCGGACTGCTTCGTACCCATGAATGGGTTGGGCACTCGTTTCCGGAAATATATACCCGGAAAACGGGAAAGGCGGATGGAAGGGCGCATGCGCCGGATAGTGTCCTGATGTCTGCCAGGGCGAAACATTCATGCTGGGAGAAGCTAATGCATTTGATCGATTCATCAACCTAAAGTTACCGTTTTTGACCGGCGCAACTACCTTGCGGAACGACTTTGGGCTTTACAGAAATCGAAAATTTGCCCGACGGAGAAAGCTTGCTGATTGTATTGACTTGAGGCTCGTAGTGGACGAGCTTAAGTAATGGGAATTTGTGGCGAAGACATTCCGGCTCAGTAGAAACAGGTAGCAGCTACCGAGGTATTTATGCTAAAACGAGTCTGGTTGTGGATGTTACTTTTGATCTGCACTATTAGCTGCAGCAGTCAGGCGCAGGTCTCTACTGCGACAGGACTCAAACTCAGAGCAATGTCCACTGCTCGGAATACCGAAGAGAGAGCGTACATGAGTCGCATGTACGCTCTCTTTCAGATTGTAGATCGGAGATATGTAAGCAAAGTCTTGGAGAAGGCCTCTGACTATTCTCACTTTCGAGATCGTATCAGCGATTGGATTAAGCATTATCCACCTGACCGATGGAGTAACATAAAGAATCGTTTTGACTACTGTAACAATTTGATGGAGAAAGGCCAACTCGGTACCGATATTGATAATGCTGATCCAGACATTCGTTGGCAATTGTTTATTGAGAACGGTGCGCCTCAGGATCAACTGACTGTGCCAGGCAGATTCAATCAAGACGACACAGCTTCTACTATCTGGATACTTGTCTGGCCTTCAGCAGGTTCTGGTCAGAGAGGACTGGAAATCTCTTGCTGGTCAAAGTTAGGTCAAAACTATCCTACTGAGATCATACCTAGGGACGATGAAGGTTTTCCTTTGGCTTATCCAATATGGCCTTTTGTCAACTATTCTAAGTTTCCAGCCAGCGATGGAACGACCGATCTTTGGTTCAGTGTGTGGGTGCCGGGAGATCAGTTTACTCGTCTCACACTTGACCAAGGCCAACTTAGTATGCAGATTGATCTATACGATAGTAGCAAAACTGTACTAATAGACAGTGGTAAGGAGATTGCCAATCTTCAAATGATGCGAGGCATTCTCGAAACGATAGACCATCAAGAGCGCTGTCTTATTAGAGCAATGGGATACATCGTCTTTCCAAAGGTCAAACCAGGCAGATATAATGCACGTCTGACCATCCTTGGTGCTCCAGATAATGAAGGACGAGACTGGATCGAAGTTCTTATACCAAAGGATAAGAAGATTAGTGATCTGTTAGTCTTAGAACAAAGTATGGTGACAGGTGAGAATGTACTACCAGGTATTCTTCGTGGAGACATAGCAAATCTTTATGACAATCCCGAATGTCGACTTACACCGAGAGCAAAGTTTGATCTCTATCTTGAGACTACATTACCTAATGGACATGGTAAGCATTTTGAAGTATGGGTGACTTTGCTACCAATACCGGAAGTATCAGGTCGAAGTTCGACTTCGATAACAACAGGCAAGCCCATGGTTGTTGCAGATAGTTTAGAACGCCCATTTACAAAGGGTGAGTGGCAGTCTTCCCGGAATCAGAAATATCTTGAAGAGATGGCTAAGTCTGAGTCCGGCTCTAAATCCTCAAAGACCATAACACTTCTTAGAAAGAAGTTTGATGCTACTGAAGAGAGGCTGACTATTCAGGTTGCGCCTCGCTTAAAATCTAATCTGAGGAGTGGTCAGTATTTGCTGACAGTCACTATCACTGATCCTGAAAGGCAGAACTACTTCCTATCCGCAAGGCGAGTTATTCGTATAGTCCGTCTTCATCGATAGTATTCTGATTATATTGACTTGACCTATGATGGAAATGTGCTATATTGTGAAAAATGGTACTTACCCCGGGCGAGTTCCCGGTTCTTGGAGCATTACCATATGAAAAGATTCCTATTGCTGCTGCTGTTTGTTCTGTTTGCGGCGACCCAGGCAGGGGCTGCTGATCTATACAAAGTCCTTGTTCGCGAACAAGTTGATGCTGAACGGCTCTCAACTTTGGGTGTCGAGCCAATTTTGTCTTTTCGAGGGGGATACTTGATTCTGGCTGACTTGTCAGTTTCTGATAAGCTCCGGAAGTCTGGATTAGCGGCTGAGCTGCTGGCTAAGGACGTGGATCGCAATGAATTGGCGCTCGACCATGGATTGGATGGAGCGAATATTGGAAAGTACTCGCTGCTGTTTCAGGAAGATCAGGTGCGCGTGTATAGAGTGGATCCAGAGCTGCTTCTTCAACCGACGGAAACTACCGGTCTGATGCCACTGAAGGGATTCCCGATTACAGTCCAGTACCGACCTGCGGAGATTATGGAAGAGAGAGCAACCGTTGATCTCTCCAGAGTGAAGGGAATCATGAGCGCGATCAGTCAGGACTCACTGAGAAACTATGTTCTCCAGTTGCAGGCGTTTTATCGACGTACGACCGGTACCGCAAACCTTCTGGCCGCGCGTGACACGATCGCACAGCGATTTCGCAGATTTGGGTATGCTGATGTGAGCTACGACGGCTTCACCTTCTCGTCGGGGGGCGACACCAAGACCGGCTTCAATGTAATTGCCAAAAAGACCGGAACAGTTTACCCGGACTACCACATCATTGTGTGTGCTCATTACGATGCCGTGGCTGCCAGCCCGGGCGCGGACGATAACGGCTCCGGGACGGCAGGAGTTTTGGAACTGGCGAGGGTGATGAAGGATTCAGCTTTTGCGGTTACGGTGTTGTTCATCACTTTTGATGCCGAAGAGACAGGCCTGAACGGCTCGATGCATTATGCCCAGGCGGCTCAGGCGCGAAACGAGAAGATTCTGGCCGTTTTCAATATGGACATGATTGCTGACGACAATAACTACTATTACGCAAATCTCTTCCACGGCACCAGTACTCGCCTTGCCCAAACCTGGATCGATATTGCCGGCCCTCTTGTCGACATCACCGGCATGCTGGCGGGATCATCGTCAGGGTCCGATCATTACCCATTTACTGGATTTGTTGCTAATTCAATTTTTCTTGCCGAGAATTATTTCTCCCCCTGGTGGCATACTGCTCACGACAGCACGACCCACATGAATTTCGAATACATGACTCGGATGGTGCGCGCATCGGCTGCCTGGTTGATGATAGTTGCCAATTCAAACGATTTTGACGGCGATGGCATCGCTAATGTGCTTGATAACTGCTTGCTCGCCTCCAACCCCACGCAAAGCAATGGTGACGGAGACAGTCTCGGGGACGCCTGCGACAACTGTCCCAACGTGTTCAACCCGCTGCAGGAAGACGAAAACGGAGATGGGATAGGAGATTACTGCGACGGTCAGGTGCACATCATGAGCTACCAAGTCCCTGACGCCTATATAGCGGTACCGTACAACTACCAGATGCAGGTGACCGGTGGAACTCCTCCTTACAATTGGACATATGTTAGCGGCGACATGCCCTATGGCCTGATTTTCACCGGCGGTGCGCAAGGGACTATTAGCGGCACGCCGACTTGGAAAGCGACGTTTTACTTTACTTTCGCCGTGTCAGACAATAGTGCGCCGACGATGGTAGACACGATACATAACAGTATGACAATCACGGACCAGCCGCGGACATACGTTTGCGGTGACGCCGACGCGAGTGAAGAAGTCGATATCGCGGATGCAGTGTACTTGATCAACTACATCTTCTCCAGCGGACCTGCTCCCAATCCGATGCTGAGGGGAGATGTCGACTGTAACAGCAACGTGGATATTTCGGATGCAGTCTACTTAATCAGCTACATCTTCTCAGGAGGTCGGACGCCCTGCGCAGCGTGTTAAGACGAAGAATCTCGACTGGAACTTACAAAGAGAAAAACGGTCGGTGGAGCAATTCCACCGGCCGTTTTGCTTTCAGTGTAGGGAACGCTTTGGGTTTACACGACTTCGATTGTGCCACTGCCGATGCCGGTGATTTCGCCGATGATCGAGGCATCGACAATCCCGCCGGCTCTGAGATCAGCAAGCAGCTTTTCGCTTTCTGATGTTGCGACGGCGATGAGTAATCCACCGGACGTCTGAGCGTCACAGAGCACATATCTTAGAACGCGCGAAATACTATCGCTCCACTTAACGAAAGACGTGACGTAGTCGAGGTTGTTTTCGGTACCTCCGGGAATTACCCCAGACGATGCAAAGCCAACTGCCTCACTGATCAGAGGGACTGCCTGTGAATCGATGCGGGCATTTACGCCACCCCCAACAGTCATCTCCTTGAGATGCCCCAACAGTCCGAAGCCGGTGACATCGGTCACAGACGAGACATCGTAACGCAGCATCGTCTCGGCCGCGATGTCGTTCAGGCAACTCATGATGCCGATCACTTTCTGAGTCAACGCATCGTCCGCCATCTGTCTTTTGATCGCCGTGCTTATTATGCCTGTGCCAATAGGTTTGGTGAGGATCAGTTTGTCGCCGACGCGCGCTGTGTTGTTCCTCAGGATTCGGCCTGGATCGATAATGCCGGAAACGGCCAGACCATACTTGGGCTCGGTATCATCCACGGTATGTCCCCCAATGATGCTAATACCTGCTTGGGCTGCCTTGTCGGCGGCGCCTTGCAGGATACGCTGCAGGACACTCATCGGTAGACGGTTGGATGGAAAGCCAACGATACTGAGTGCAAAAAGCGGCTTGCCACCCATGGCATAGATGTCGGAAAGTGAGTTAGCGGCCGCAATCGCTCCGAAGTAATAGGGGTCATCAACGATAGGGGTAAAGAAGTCGACTGTTTGGACAATCGCGAGCTTGTCGCTGAGTCTGTAAACAGCGGCATCATCTGAGGATTCGGCGCCGACCAAGACGTTGGCATCAATCGGTCGCGGCAAGGACGCCAGTATCTTTTCCAGCGCCTGCGGGCGGAGTTTGCAGGCACAGCCGAGACCGTGAGTATACTTAGTCAGCCGCACCTGTTCATCGGTAGTGAAAATCACCGGTTCAACTTTCTCGGTGGGCATCAAGCGGTTGATCGTTAACACAATCGCTTCCACAGCCTGTTTGATTTCCATCTCCGTAGTCATTGCGCCGGTGGAGAAGCGAATCGTCCCCATGGCGTACTCTACTGGCACACCCATCGCCTCCAAAACGTGCGACATAATCACTTTGTCCGAGTGACAGGCGGCGCCGGGCGAACAGGCGACCTGTTCCAACTCGGAGATGATTGTGTTCGCTTCAATTCCGGGAAATGATACTGACAGAGTATTGGGGAGTCGTTTCTCCGGATGACCGTTGATCCTGCATGAAGGAATGCGCGCAACTATCGCCTGCTCCAACATGTCGCGAAGCTGTCGCGAGTGTCTGCTATTGCGTTCGAGATCGCGGGCAGCGATTTCGCATGCTTTGCCGAGTCCGACGATCTCCAGCACGTTTTCGGTGCCGGCGCGGAGGTTCTGCTCATGTGCGGCTCCGTGCATAAACTTCTGTAGCTGGATTCCGCGCCGGATATACAATGCACCGATGCCTTTGGGAGCATACAGTTTGTGTCCGGCGATACTGATCATGTCGACGCCAAGTGTCGGGGAGTCGACGGGAATCTTGCCAACCGCTTGAGCTGCGTCGGTGTGCACAGCAATTGCGCGTTTTGCTGCGAGACTCGCAATTTCGGCAATCGGCTGAATAGTGCCGACTTCATTGTTAGCCTGCATGACACTAATCAGAATTGTGCTCGGGCGAATGGCGCCCTGGACATCATCAATGTCAATCATGCCGTATTCGTCAACCGGAAGATAGGTTACTTCAAAGCCGACGGTTTCGAGGTACTCGCAAACCTCGATGACCGCAGGGTGCTCAACCCGCGAAGTGATGATGTGGTTTCCTTTGTCGCGGTGTTTCAGCGCATAACCCTTGATGGCGAAATTGTTCGATTCGCTGCCGCCGGAGGTGAAAACGACTTCATCAACATGGCACTTGAGCATGGCTGCCACCTGCGCGCGTGCGTTCTCGACCGCCTTGCGTGTTTGGGCGCCATACCAGTGAGCGCTTGAAGGATTACCAAAGTGCTCGCGCAGATAGGGGATCATGGCCTCGGCCACTTCGGGATGTATCGGTGTCGTTGCGTTATAATCGAGATAGATGTGTTCCATTCAGGTTCTCCTGATCGTCTTCATGAGGTGACGATCCTGCGCACGCCAATCGCAAGATCAAGCTGACGGTTGCCTGTGTCAAGCGCAATTGGGATACGTCAGTGCGAGCCAAAGCACCAAAAAATAACCGGCGGATGGTTTCACCCGCCGGTTTCAAATCTGTCGATTGTCGGATATGAACTAGGGCGAGACGTGAACAACTTTCTTGTTGCGACCCTTGGCGGCAAACTCGACAACGCCGGTGATCAAGGCGTAAAGCGTGTTATCGCGGCCGATGCCGACATTGCGTCCCGGGAGCACTTTGGTGCCGCACTGACGCATAATGATCGAACCGGCCAACACTGCCTCACCACCAAAGCGTTTGACACCGCGCCTTTGGGAATTCGAGTCACGCCCGTTCTTTGACGATCCTAAACCTTTTTTATGTGCCAAAGCTTCCTCCGATCTATTTCAACCTATGGGATCCCGTGACGCCGAGACCCTTAGCAAGTTATGTATAATACGATTTCTTCTTCAGTCGTCAAGCTGATTTTTCAGTGTCGCGCACCCCGAGCGCTCTGGCTGATCGTAAGTCCGTCGCGGCGAACCCAATCGGGTGGCTTTAAGTATTCTCTTATAATGACTTGCGGGCTAATACACTCCGATAACTATGACCCCAATCAGCTTTCTAATCTGCCTCGTTTGAGCCTTCCCTTGGTCGTCGGCAAGAGAACGGGGTGGGTTTTTCGACCCACCCCGCAAGATTGTCTAATCTAAAACGCCAGCTCTAGACCGTCGCACTCTTGTGAGTGTCGGAGACGACATTGATCGAGAACTGCAGCTTGTCCTTCTCGGGTGCAACGTCCACCAAAATGTCACAGTCGCCGGCAAATTGCCCGCGGAGGATATCCTCGGAAAGCGGGTCGTCCAGATGCTTCTGCAACGCGCGTTTAAGATGGCGCGCACCATAGAGGGGATCAAAGCCCTTCTCGGCGATATAGCGCTTCGCGTCATCGGTAACACTTATGCTCAAGCCGCGCTCCGCCAGCCGCTTGGCCATGTCCGCCAACAGAATTTCGACGATCTGCAGAATATGCTCCATCCCCAGTGGATGGAAGATGATCGTTTCGTCGATGCGGTTAAGTAACTCGGGGTTGAAAATGCGCTTCATCTCGGAAATCACCGACTTCTTCATCTCTTCATAGTCTTCTTCCATTCTGGTGCCGGCAAACCCCAGCGTCTTGCCCGAGCGAATTCCACGCGTGCCGGCGTTGGAAGTCATGATGATCACCGTGTTGCGGAAATCGACCTTGCGTCCGAACGAGTCGGTCAGACTGCCGTCGTCCAAAAGCTGCAACAGGATGTTAAATACGTCCGGATGTGCCTTTTCGATTTCGTCCAGCAGCACGACCGAATAGGGATGACGCCGCACTTTCTCCGTAAGCTGTCCGCCTTCTTCGTAGCCGACATATCCCGGAGGTGCGCCGATCAGACGGCTGACAGCGAATTTCTCCATGTACTCGGACATATCGATTCGTACCAGCGCATCGGCGTTTTCGAACAGGAATTCCGCCAGCACTCGCGCCAACTCGGTTTTGCCAACGCCGGTGGGTCCGAGGAAGATGAAGGAGCCGATCGGGCGATGCGGATCTTTCAGTCCAGCGCGGGCGCGACGAATTGATTTCGTCAGCGCCGAAATCGCCTCGGTCTGACCAATGATTTTCTTCTTGAGTTCATCCTCCATCCGCAGCAGCCGCTTCGATTCCTTTTCTTCGAGACGGAACAACGGGATGCCGGTGATTTTGGCGACTATCTCGGCGATATGCTCTTCTTCCAACGTAATCTTCTCATTTTGGCGAGCCACTTCCCAGTCGCGCTTCATCTGCTCATATTCTTCCTTCTTGAGCTTCAGTTCGTCGCGCAGCTTGGCTGCTTTCTCAAATTCTTGATTCTTGACGGCGTCTTCCTTGCGGATGGAGATCGCGACGATCTCGTTTTCCGTCTCGGTAAATTCCTTCGGTTTGGTGTAAGTCGAGAGATGCGCGCGCGATCCGGCTTCATCGACGATGTCGATAGCCTTATCGGGCTGGAATTTGCCGGTGATATAACGATCGGACATGGTTACGGCCGCCCGAATCGCGCCATCGGAAATCACGATCTGATGATGTTCTTCGTATTTACTGCGCAGTCCCTGCAGAATCTTGACGGTATCCTCTGTCGATGGCTCTTCCACCATCACGGTATGGAAACGCCGATCCAGCGCGCCGTCCTTTTCGATGTATTTGCGGTACTCGTTCAGGGTTGTGGCACCGATACACTGCAGTTCTCCCCGCGACAACGCCGGCTTAAAGATGTTTGATGCATCCAGTGAACCTTCCGCACCACCGGCACCAACGATAGTATGCAGCTCATCGATGAAGATAATAACATCCTGCGAGTTCATGATTTCGTTCATGACCGCCTTGAGGCGCTCTTCAAACTGCCCGCGGTATTTCGTGCCGTCGACAAATGACGCCATATCAAGCATTACAATGC
>JAPLUP010000408.1 GCA_026397575.1 Candidatus Zixiibacteriota bacterium | reverse complement strand
AGTCGAACCACCAAGTCCGTGATGGGCTTTTGCATCCGGCACAAAAATGATGCGATAACCGGCATCGATGATGCGCCGACAGATATCAACATCAGAGAAGAAGACAAAGAAGCGCTCGTCCCAGGCGCCGATGCGATCAAGAACGTCGTGGCGGACGAGAAACGCCGATGCCATCGGCTGCGCAACAAAGGCACGCGACCGGTGATCGAAGTAACGGTTTTTCCAGCGACCGAAACTCTGGCTACGCGGGAACAAGCGCGCCAAGCCGAAGTGTCCATAAATCAGTGTGACGAAGGTCGGAAAATTGCGAACACTCTGCTGCACGGAGCCATCCTGATTGAGTAATTGTGGCGCGGCAGCAGCAAGCTGCAAATCACCTTCGAGTTCGTTGATCAGAAGGCGTGTGCAGTCGGGTGTAGGCTGCACGTCGGGATTCAGGTAGAAGAGATATTCGCCGGTCGCAAGCGATGTGGCCTGATTAACGCCTCGAGTGAAGCCGTCGTTATGGGCGTTGATTATGACGTTGGCGTCAGGAGCAATAGCAGTGACGATTTCACGGCAGTTCTCGGACGCGAAGTTGTCGATGATGATGATCTCGCGATCAAACTCGCCGGCTTGTTGTTGGATTGATTTGACAGCGTCGCCGATTACGTCGTTAGATTTGTAGGCTACCAGCAGGTAAGAGACTTTCTTCATTAGAGAAACTCCTCAAGCCGATTCAGAAGGGCACTCATTTCTTCTCGCCGTTCGAAACGCGCGACACCGGTGCGCATTTGTTTGGATGAATGCGAGTGCAGCCGATTCAAAACATCACCTAATTCAGCAGCGCTATCGATCACAAATACGTCGGAGAAACTGTATTCTTCAAGCAGCAGACGCGCCGCGTTGCCGGGGGGAAGAATGGCGATCAGTGGTGGTTCGGCGCGCAGCAATTCGAAAAGTTTGGATGGGATGATGTACGACGTGTCGAGTTCATCCGACAACATGATGATGTTGGCGGCATGACAACGTACCGCCTGAATACTCTCATGGTGTGGCAGGTAGCCGACGCTCAGAAAATCGTTGCGCATTCCGTAGCGCGCAAGAAGACCATCGAGGTTCGGTAGGTCCAAATGACCGATGTGACGAACCGATGTGTCTAGGTCGGGAGTAGACTTCCTCAGCACACTCATCCAATCAAAAAGCCTTTCGATGCCAACAAGGTGATTGAGCGTACCATACAACCCAAGGTACTGATTGTGCTCGGCAACAGGCAGAGTGAAATCGGATTCGTCATAGCCGTTGGGGAGAAAATGATAGTCGGCCGCAGCATTGATCTCAGTTTGCAGATAGTCAATAGTGAGCGGCGACGTGGCCGTGATCAGGTTCGCCGCATCGGTGATCTCTGTCAGGTACGATTCCGCCTTAGCACGAAAAGCATCTGATTGGTCATCCAAAGAGAGCGATCCCCAGACATCGCGGAAGTCGGCAATCCATGCTATACTCCCCTGCCCTGCGATGTTTAGGCCAAGCTGATGAATAGAGACCGGCGGCGAGGTTGTAATCAAGACGTTTTGCATGTCAGCACGGATCAGCGTTTTGAGCAGAGCCGATGCCGGTCTCACGAAACCGACTTTGGAATCGGGAAAGATTAGCGACGATGCTGATTTGCCGCTGCGCCTGCGCAATTTGATCAGTGATTTCAAGAATGGAACCATCATCGCCAGACGGTCAGGATCAGATGAACCAGCGCGATGAACTTTGACATTCGGGTGCAATGATTCAATTTGAGTCTGATCGTGCACCGGATAGGCAATCGGCTTGACGGTCAAGACCGAAACCTCGAAACCCTGTTCGGCGAGGAAATTTGCCATTGCCAGTGGTCGGGCCGTACCTGCCATCCCTAACGGCGGGAAATAGTAGGCGGCGATAATGAAATGCCTGTCAACGCGGGTATTCATCAATCAACTTTCGAAACGTCAGATCGGCGATCCGCATTTGGTCGTCGCGGATTCCTTTCTGAATCAGCAAAGGTTCGTATTCAACATAAGCTTGCTCGCGTGCCTGCCGGGAGACACCGAGTTTGATCTTTGCGGCAAGATCGGCGGCATCGCCGGATTTGAAGAAGTGACGATCAGAAGCCAGCCACT
>JAPLUP010000106.1 GCA_026397575.1 Candidatus Zixiibacteriota bacterium | reverse complement strand
GAAGGACAAATTCCGCATGATGACTTAGTCGGTTTCAAAGCGAGTCTACCGGTAGTGGTCATTATTCGCTTCAGTATGTTTCTTTACTTCCGGCTCTATTCAGGCTACTATCGTTACGCTTCGATTAGCGATCTCACGCAGATACTGAAAGCGGTGACCGTCGGCAGCGTGCTGATCGCACTGCCAACCTATCTGCTAAGCTATGCCAACATTCCGCGCGGCGTATTTGTGATCGACTGGTTGCTGATGATTGTCCTGGTTGGTGGTTCGCGCTTTTTGCTGCGTGCGGGTCGGGAGATGCTGCCGCAGTTTTGGGTGCAGGGCAAACGGACTTTCGTGATCGGTGCGGGGGCCGCCGGCGAGATGGTGCTGCGCGAATTGCGCAAGACACCCCTCGGCTATAAACCCGTTGGATTGATTGACGACGATCCGTCGAAGCAAGGTTTGCGATTGCATGGTGTGCCGGTGCTCGGGAACAGCGCGGAATTGGAACGTTTGGCAGTGAAGCACAAGGTAACAGAGGCGCTGATCGCAATTCCGTCGGCTACCGGGGGTCAGATACGGCGCCTGATCGACTCCTGTCGCCGTGCAAATCTGACATTCAAATCGCTGCCCCCCTTGCGCGAAATCATCAACGGTCAGGCGACGCTTAGTCAGGTGCGAAGCATCAAAGTCGAGGATCTTCTGGGTCGCACGCCAGTTCGCCTTGATAGCACGCGTTTGGCAAACTTCGTGCGCGGCAAGCGGATTCTGATTACCGGTGGTGGTGGTTCGATTGGTTCGGAGATCTGCCGGCAAGTGATGCGCTTCCAACCGGAGCGACTTTCAATCCTGGACCGCGCCGAGAATCGATTGTATGAGCTTTACTTGGAGTTGCAGGAGAAGTACGGCGGTGGTTTGCTTGATCCGCACGTCGCCGATATCAATGATCGCAGCAAAATGGAAATGTTGTTTAGGCAGTTGCGACCGGAAGTGATTTTCCATGCCGCCGCCTACAAGCAAGTTCCCTTCATGGAATTGTTCCCCGAGGAAGCAGTGGAGAACAACACCTTTGGGACGCAAAGGCTGGCCGAACTGGCGGATAGACACGGTGTCGGTTGTTTCGTGTTGATTTCGACTGACAAGGCGGTACGCCCAACCTCGGTGATGGGAGCTACCAAGAGAGCCGCCGAAATGATTGTGCAAGGTTTTGCGAAACGCTCTAAGGTGTCGTTCATCACCGTTCGTTTCGGCAACGTCTTAGGATCGGATGGCTCGGTAGTTCCAATATTCAGGCGACAGATCGAAAGCGGCGGGCCGGTTACAGTGACGCATCCGGAAGTGACGCGCTATTTTATGACGATCAAAGAAGCGTCTCTGCTGGTAATGCAGGCGGCTGCGATCGGGAAATCGGGTGATATCCTCGTATTGAATATGGGTGAGCCGGTGAAGATCGTCGACTTGGCCAAGGCAATGATCACACTCTCCGGAGCGGTGCCGGATGAAGATATTGCCATTACATATACCGGGCTGCGCCCCGGGGAAAAATTGACCGAAGAGCTTTTTGATGAAGAAGGGCTGAAGACTTCCGAACACGAGAACATCCTGGTGGCGCGACCGGTCGAGTTTGATTGGCAGACGTTGCAGCAGGAATTGGACGGCATGCGTAGCGCGATAGAGCAGCAAGATCGGGAGAGAGTGAAGCAACTGCTTGCCGAGATCGTTCCCGGGTATCAAGGGAAACCGATGGAAATCAATCATTCGATGTAGAGGATAGAGGACATGCTCGATATCAAATTCATTCGCGACAATCCCGACCTGGTTAAGGATGGGATTCGGAAGAAATATAGTAGCGTTGATATAGATCAGATT
>JAPLUP010000404.1 GCA_026397575.1 Candidatus Zixiibacteriota bacterium | reverse complement strand
AGCGCCACTCGGGAGCGAGCCAAAGTCAGATTTCCGCTCACCGAGAAGTGCCGAAGTACCGGCACCATGGAGAGCGATTGACGCAGCTCGAACTCCAATCCATATACTCTGGCGTCCGGGACATTATTCCATGTTGCATTATCATTGTAGTCCGAGAGATACTTCTCCACCGGATCAATGAACTTTTTGTAGAAGGCGCTTACCGCCAAGACTTCACCCGGCCCGGTGAACCATTCCCAGCGGAGATCGTAGTTGTAGATCAGCGTGCGCTTCAAGTTCGGATTCCCTACGAAGATGTAATCATTGAGGAATTCCCAACTTCCAAACGGAGCCATCTCCCGAAGCGTCGGACGAGCCAGTGTCATCCCGAAGGCACCTCGCAGATTCATCGCTTTCTGCAGATGCCACACCAAATTGACCGAGGGCAACCAGTCGTCCTTGCTAAGCTTCCCTTCCGGCTTGCTTTTCTCCTTGAGCACCACATCCATGCGGGTGGACTCAAACCGCACACCGGCAATCACGTCAAAGTGCCTGAGCGGTGAGAATTCGGCCATGGCATACGCCGATGCGATCCTTTGCGTGCCCGTGTAGTTCCCGAAAATGGGATACCCCTGCACCACGCGGCCAAAGATGTACTTGTGAGTGATTGGGTCCTGACCGATAATGCCCACCAGCGAATCAGCGTAGTAGTCGTTGGGATTGCCGTCATAACCGGGTAGTCTATCGGTCGCCTGGCTTGTCATAGAGTACATGTACTCCGTCTGCTCCCTGCTCTTCTCTCGATAGTTGGCGCCGAACTTCAGCTTCGCGCTCCCTTCCGGCCGGGCAAGAGGCACTTCACAATCGATCTGCCACTCTTTGTTCGATTCATCCAGGGTACGCCAGTAGTGGCTGGGGAATCCCCCGAATGAAGCACCTTCCCCCGCGAGATAGGTAGTGTCGTTCTCGTACACCGTGTAGGCGCTGGAGAAAAACCGGCGGTCAGGATCCTCTTGTGTATTCTTGGTGTAGGAACTCTTCCAGGAAACCCGGATCGGCTTGAACCAATGCACAAGATGTTCTCCATCCAACTGAAGCGCGTTCATCGATCGCTGAGTGTACTGCAACACACGAGTCTGCCAGACACTGCCTTCCGAGAAATCCCGAGGAAATGCGCCGTACATGAGTCGGCTTTGTTTCTGCCCGCTCTGATTGCGATTGTACATCACACTCATTCTGGAGGAAGGTGACAATCGGTAGGCAAGGCTTGCCAGCCCTCCTATCAGCACATCTTCGGTGGCCTTCATGTCTGTCAAGGAATACTCATAGCTGAGACCGGACCCACCACCCCACCTTGTGCGCGTCCCATCATCATAGAAACTCGAACTGCGATTGTAGCTCAAGCTCGCCAGTACCCCCAGGGAACGATTCCACAATGAATACTGATTCCCGAATGACAGAGCATATGCTTGATTGAGCGGTGCGCGCTTCTTCGTGAAATCAAAGGTATTGTCCAACGCCTTCGATGCGGCATCGATCATCCGAGCAGCAGAAGAATCGCTGGGTCGTAGCGTACCCGTCATCGGGAGGGAGAAGCCGGGCTGGGAGAAAAGACTTGGACGGCCGTGCCATGCCGCATCATTTGCCAACCACTCATTGGAGCCGCCGGGAAATGTCAGCACGTCCTTTCTGAAAGTTGTCTCAGTGTTGTAGGATGAAGAACTCGAGAACGAAAGCGTCAGGGCATCGGGGATTGATTTCGTGTTCAGATTGACGCTGCCTCCGGCGAGCGCCCACCCAAGCCGCGAATCAGAACATACTTGCCGCCGACTACCGACGCGCCGGTAACACGCGACATCGCGGCGGCCGCATTCACCGCGCCGGTCTTTGAGATGGACTGAGAGCTGATGGCATCGGTGACAGAATTCGAACGCTCCCGCTCTTTGAGCATGGAAGCTTCGGTGTTGTAAAGTCTGGTTGCTTCGACGATAACCTGCTGACCCACTATTTCCTGCGGCTGCAGTGAGATATCGTACCTTACTGCCCCATTGGCTGTCACGGTCACTGCCTCAACGGTAGTCCTGACACGCCCCACGGAGCTGAAAATCAAACGATAGGTCCCGACCGGGACATTGTTGATCACATACTCGCCGTCGAGATTCGCGGCAGCACCCAGCTTCGTACCCTCAAGCATGACGCTCGCGCCTATGATCGCTTCGCCACTTTCGGCCCCCACGATCTTGCCGACAATACGGCCAGTCGTCACATTCTGGGCGAAGACCTGAAGTGACAGGGTCATCAGCAGCAGCCATAGTGCCGCTACTAGGCGAATCCGCCCGGCGTGCATTTGCCTTTCTTTCCTTTGCGTTCTTGAGCATTTGTGCATTTTGTCCTCACACTGTCCAGTTCGTCCGTTTAGCTTATCCTCTGCGAGCCATCCCTGACTCGTGCAGATAAAACAGGCGGAATGTTTGCGTATTATTTGGATGTGATTATATTTGCCCCCACCTATGAGAAGACTGTTACCGATATTCGTGGTGTTGCTGGCGATTGTCGCCATCCTGGTCGAGCCGGTGAACGCCTCCCGACCCAAGCAGCAGCCCATTTCCTCGCCGATTGTCGATGACACTGCGCTTACACGCTTCATCATCGAAATCCTTCCGGACAGCACTTATTTCTGCATCACCGGTGCACTCGATCCGACCCGCAGTGGTAATTCGGAGACTGCTCTATTGTTCCAAACGGTGCGAGTCGTCTGCCCCGATCTCACAGCTATGCAAAGAGCAGTGCGAGCGCTAAAGGACTGTAAGGAAATCAAGATAAAGAAGCTGCGCCACGATATCGAAAAGGCCCGGTCTACCGATCCGGCGGGATACCGTGGCATAACCGTTCGCTTCGTCTGGCAAGATCAGGAGAAGACTATTCAGCTACTTACTTTCCAGCAACTCCGTTGGCTGCTCTGGGCGAGTACCATTCTCCCGAACGATCCCAAAGCCGACACGAAAGCCAACCGCTCTTACGCGATAGCGGTGTCCGACTATCTCGATGGCATTGAGCGCGGGGAGTCGCCAACGAAAATCCCATACGCGGCCGATTTCGGATTGCCACAACGGTTTGACTTGTATCAGCCTCTTGCGGATGATGAGATCGCATTCACTGATACTGTCGCGGAAATCACGACTTCCTTCGTTCGCGGTATTACAGCCTTCGCGCCGACCGATTCAGCGTTGGCTGAATTCAAGCTGCTGGCAACAAACGAAACATTTGCTGAGACAGACTCCAGTATGTTCCAGTGGCAGTGCCGCGAGTTCTTTTCTTCCGGTCAGGTGCTGCCAAACATCAAAACTCTTTCTTCTGAGGGCTTCCGACAACTTGTGCCTGGTAATTATGCATTCGCAGTCGGAGCCGACAACACCGTCCGCTTCACAAAAATCACCGAGTCGAACACTCGTCGATGGTCGCAACTTCCACATGCGTTACTCTTCTGCAATCAAGAAGTGCTCACTTCCGGCACCTTCGTTATCGAACGTGACACCATCGTGCATATCTCCAAAATCAACATTCGCTCGCACACTCTTCTCGGAAATCTCGCGACCGAGACTGAACCGCGCCAATTGAGCGACCAACGCCTGACCACACTGGGGCGTTTTTTTCAGGCACTCGACCGACTTGGTATCTCCTACCACGGCATTCTGATCAGCAAGTTTTGAATACAAACATCCGCTTCGGACGGCCGCGAAAGTGGCACGTGCTTATGACTGTCGTCTGGGCATTGTCAATGACGCCATCAGCGACCTTACATGCCGAGCGCCATTATCTCAGCGCCGGGAAGCTGGCGTTGATCTCGGGCGCATCGGCGGCAATTCTTGGCGGCGCGCAGTTGCTCGGCAAGATTGACACATCGCGCGCATCGTTAATTCCAGACCCGCTGCCGGGCGATAGATGGATTCAGCGTCATCTCGGTGGCAGCTGGCACGTCGGCAAGACCAACTTCCTCGACAAATCCCTTGGCTCAGCGCTCACGCCCGCCATCGCCGCCACATCTCTATTTCTTGTTGATATGAAGTGGCCCCAATTCAAATCGACCAAAGACATCGGCCAAGACTTGGCGCTCTTTGTCTCAGGTCTGCTCTTCACCGAAGGGGTTACGAATCTGGCCAAGACAGTCACCGCCCGTCCTCGACCGTACCTGACGTCAGAACCAAAACTGGCCGCTGGCCGGACGAGCATCGATCCCGATGAAGACCGTCGATCTTTTTTCTCCGGCCACATGTCCAGTTCCATGTTCTCTGCCGTTTACCTGAACAAACGAATTCGACATACAATGAAAGATCGTATGTCCGCTGCCGGGTATCATCACTGGCGCTGGGCGCCCCCATCATTGCTCTTTAGCTGGACGACTTTCGTTGGCTGGAGCCGAATCCACGCTTACAAGCACTACTTCAGTGATGTGGTCGTTGCCGCTGTGGTCGGCGGAGCGATCGGTGAGTTTTTCTTCCGCATGGGAGACAGCGAATTAGCTCGAAAGCTATCTCTAAACGCATCGCCAACGTCGCTGCAAATCAGCGTGCGATTCTAACCGGGAATCGAACTATTAGGCGCCTGTTTTCCTCCAAGGCCAGGCAGTATCTATATTATAAAGGAAGGCCGTCCACGAAAGAGCTTATATTCGATACGCCTCCAAACCCATCTGGCCTCGTAATCAACTGTATGACAGGTTGTTATGGGTATTCCGCATCAAGATACGGTTAGTGAATCCTAACTTGCTGCGAGACAACGTCCGGTGAAAAAAGTGAGTCAGTCGTGAAGGTTTTCACATTCTGTGACACTGGCGTGACATCCGCAATTGAGCTGCGCCGTATAATCGGGGAGCTTATGGAGACGGATCACGCATGAATAACCTCGGAATCATCGGCGTCAACATCGCTTCGCAAAATCTTGAATTGCTGGAGCGGCTGACCATTCCGCAGGATGATCGCGCTGCCCGGCTTCTTGCTCTCAGGACAGTTGCAGACCTGTCCGGGCTGGTATACATAGCCACCTGCAATCGTGTTGAATTCGTGTTTACATACACGCATCCGAACGACCTGACAACCGTCCGCAACAAGATCCTCGATCACTTCTTCCACGGCGAGCCCAGGGCCAAGTTCGAGCCGAACGATTTCTTCCTCTACCATGGGCTGGAGGCAATTACGCATCTGTTTACCGTGGCTTCAGCGCTCGACTCAGTGATGGTTGGTGAAGCGCAGATTCTGGGGCAGGTCAAAAATGCGCTGACCTTTGCACAGGAAAACAATCTGGTGGACGCCCATCTTGAGAGGGTCTTTCAGGCGGCTTTCCGGGTTGCCAAAAAGGTCCGTTCCGAAACCGAGTTGGGCAAAGGCAACGTTTCCATCGTCGGGTTGGCCGGCTCGCTGATACGCGATTTTATCAAGACCGAAGGTCTCGTGCCGGTGGCGCTTTTCGGAGTAGGCGAAATGACCCGCAAGGTGGCGATGTACTTGAAAGATCAAGGGATTACCGAAATCTACTTTGTTAATCGCACTGAGACTAAAACCGAGTCGTTAGTTGAACAGTTTGGCGGTAAGGGCATGTCGCTTGAGGATTTCCTAAATGATCCCGTTGCGGTGCGCATAATCTGCACGGCGACCTCATCTCCGGTGCCGATCTTGACCGGCAGTGAGTTAACTGAGTTGCTGGAAAAGGTTAACTATCAGAGAATCCTGGCGATTGATCTGGCTATCCCGCGCGACATCGAGTTGTCGGCAGAACTGGCTTCTCGCAACCACATACAACTCTTTAATATGTCCGACATCAAGCAGCTTTCCGACAGCAATCGCCGGCAACGTTTCCGTGATGTTGATACGGCTCGCGAAATCATCGCCTCCGAAATTGACCGTTTCCAGCAGGAGGAAGTCGAGAATTCCCTGAAGTCGCTTTTTGCCGAGTCACATCGTGAAGCGGCCGATCTGGCGCAGAAGTGTCTCGATGATCTCTTCAGCAAGCATCTTCCCAATCTGGGAGACCAGGATCGCAAGAAGATCGAGTACATGCTGAACAAGGTCGTCAACTTCACGGCTTATCGGCCGGTACAGATGATGGCGAAAAAAATCGCCGCCCAGAAGGCTCCCGCTTCCACTCCTCATCCCGAGACTCTTGCGCACCGCCTGATAGCACCGCAAGGCAACTAATGGAAAAGCTCGTTATCGGTTCGCGCGGCTCCGAGTTAGCGCTCTGGCAGGCGAACTTTATCAAAGA
>JAPLUP010000509.1 GCA_026397575.1 Candidatus Zixiibacteriota bacterium | reverse complement strand
TGTCGACAGCGACCGTTTCGCCGTACGTTTTGGTGAGATTCGTTACTTCAATCACCTTTGTCCCATCTCCATTTTCTATCTCGTAGTTTGATTGTGAGTCTAATCAAAACCGCATGACAATGTCAAATCGTTTGTACAGTCCACTATCAATTCCAAGTATACATTCAGAACGGCATCAGGTTCCCAAATGTCCGTCGGGTTTCGGCAGAGATCGCTGCCCCCAAATGCTCCTCTACGGCTTCAATTGCTTTTGAGCCAGTTCCTGATACAGCGACGATTTCTCCAGCAATTCCTGGTGCGTCCCCTGATCCACAATCTTGCCGTCTTTGAGGGTGATGATGCGGTCGGCGCGCTGCACTGTTGAGAGTCGATGAGCGATTATGATTGCGGTCTTGTCAGCGAGGATTTTATCGAGCGCATCCTGTATCAGTTGCTCGGAGATAGAATCGAGTGCGCTCGTCGCCTCGTCGAGAATCAGGATCGGTGGATCCTTGAGGATAGCGCGCGCCAGACAGATTCGCTGCCTTTCGCCACCTGACATCGTTACTCCGCGCTCGCCAACCCTACTGTTGTATCCGTCTGGCAGACCCGCAATAAAGTCATGAATGTTGGCGATCTTGGCGGCGCGAATGATCTGTTCTTTGTCGGCGTCTGGGTTGGAATAAGCGATGTTGTCAGCGATAGAGGCATTGAACAATAGCGGGTCCTGATCGACCAACGCGATATTGTCACGTAATGACACCAGCGACAGTTTACGGAGATCAACTCCATCAATGGTGATTGCGCCTCGTTCGGGATCGAAGAAACGCATGACCAGACTGATCAACGTCGTCTTGCCGGAGCCCGAGGGTCCCACGATCGCCAGGGTTTCTTTGGCGTGAATCTGCAGATTGAAGTTGTCAAGCCGGAAAGCATTATCATCATAGCCAAAGGCGACTTCGCGCAGTTCGATTGTGCCGCGCGCTCTCGAAATAACCGTCGGTTCAGGATCTTCACATACTTCCGCTGGAATATCGAGATACTCGAAAACCCGGTCGACGGACGCCATTGCTACCGAAATCTCGATTCTGGCAAACGCCAATCCTTGCACTGGTGAATAGAGGTAGGCGAGCAGAACATAGAATGCAATCAACGCTCCGAGCTTCATCATGCCAGACGCAACCAAATACGCTCCCGCCGACAGCACCACGATTGGGCCAATCATACTAATGAAGGTCACGACGTTAACCGACAGCGACCGGACTACGCTGAATCTGACCAGCAATCCCGTAAATCCACTCAGAATGCCGTCTATTTTTTGCCGCTCCAGTCGTTCCCTACCGAACGCTTTGATAATCTTGATCCCGACCAATGCCTCTTGTGTCTTCGCCGACAGATCGGCTGTCGTCTCCTGAATCTTGCGAGACACAGTCTGCATACGTCTGCCAAATCTGTTGGTGACCCAAATCGTCAGAGGCACGGGAACGATGGCAATCAGCGTCAGTTGCCAATTTGCGTTGAGCAAGTAAATGAGTATTGCGAGCAGCATAAGTACGTTGGTAAGCAGCATTAGTAAAGTCGAAGTCAACAAGTCCTGGATGCGGGAGACATCGCTCAGCAGGCGCGACATGATCTCGCCGACTTGTCGTCGTTGATAGAATTTGAGGGACAAGCTCTCGAGATGCCAGAACAACCCCGACCTTGTGTCGGCGATGATTCTGGCGCCGATGTAGCCCACCAGGTAGTCGCGTATCCATGACAAGCCAATTTGCGCCAAGTAAATGCCTGCCAGCACCGCTCCGAAAACGACGACGGGTCCGAGATTGATACCGTTGGCAGAGGCCTTGGCAAGTTGAGGAATTAGCCCATCAATGAGATACTGTATTGCAATCGGCAACGCCAACGCCAGTCCGGCCAAACAAGCCATCACCAAGAAGGTTAGCAACTCAAGCCCCCAGTAGGGTTGCAGGAATTTCCAGAGCCGTTTAGCTTTGCCAGTTTCGAAGATCATAGTCCCTTTCGGTGTCTCCCTTGGTAAGATACATTCTCGGAACCGCTTTCACAAATGCAAAGTGGCGTTTGATTTCCACGAGGAGATGTTTGATATGGCGGCGATGAACCGGCGTTGCGGAAACGGATGCGAAGCATTTCTGGTGACCGTGACTAGTACCCTGTAAATCGGATCGACCAGCCACGGCATACGCGAGAGAATGAAGTCATCCCGACAGCGTAAATGCTATTGCGTCGGTGGAACCTGAAATTGCTTCAGCAATTGGGTTACTACCTCGGGATCCGGTGGCGCAGGAATTCCCTGAACTTGCTCGAGTTGATAGATGCAGTACGGGTTATCCGCCCGACAACCGCTGGCAGAAACCGATGTTGTCGTGCAGCCGCCGCGGCAGAGAGGCAAGTACTTGCATTCATGACAGGCGCCGGCAGCCGTTTCCTTCGTAAACTTGCGGTTGTAGGCGAACCCGTCCGGGTTGTTCCATATCTCTGTCAAAGACTTTTCCCGAATATTCCCTTCGACAAACTCCTCGGGCATTGACAGGCATCCCTTGATGTTGCCGTTTGACTCAACGCCCAAGATTCGCATGCCGGCGTAACAGCCGAGATAGGGAGATTCCCCCCACAACTGCGTGCCGAGCTGTCCGTAGTAACCGATGTTTTCGCCGACGTCAACGCGAATTTCGTCGTTTTTCTTTTGAAATTCCAGAATCTTGGTGATCAGTTTCGGATAGTTGTCCAGCGACAGCACCAATTCTCGATTGCTCTTCATGCGACCGGTTGACGTACAAAGCTGGATTCGCCACAGGTGACAACCGGCATCGATCAAAGCCTGACGCAGACCATCCAGCTCTTCGAGATTAATGTTGGAGACCTGAGTAACGGTACAGTAGCCAAAAGCATTTCGCTTCGACATCATTCCGATGGCGCCCACTGCCCCGACAAAGCTTCCCTCCCGCTGCCGAATATAATCGTGTGTCTTCTCCATGCCATCGATGCTTACGCCAACGGTCACCATCGGAACACTCTCAAAGTCGTCGACAATCTTTTCGGTGATTGCCAGCCCGTTGGTTACCATCAGCGGTCTCATTCCCCGCGCTTTGATTCTTTTCGCCAGCGTCAACCAGTCATTACGCAGTAGCGGTTCACCGCCGGAAAGAGTGATATTGTCGGTACCGAGTTCCGCCAACTCATCGATCAACTTCAGTGCTTCGTCCGTCGTCAATTCATCCGGTCTCTTCTTGCCTGCCGAAGTGCCGCAATGCAGACAGCGCATATTGCAGGCAAAGGTCGTCTCCCAGACCACCGCCCACGGGAAGAATTTGAACTCGGTCATACTTGCTCCTTAGGTGTCACTTGAACCTGTTGCTGCCGCGATCTGGCAATGATCTCCAGCATCGGCGTAAGATTATGCTTCCAGCTCTGGCACATCTGCTCGCCAACAAGACCTTGATCAGTGCGCTGAGCCGGGCAACCGCCCATACATATTGGTAAGATGCTGCAATCCCTGCACATTTCGTCTTCGAAGGGACTGAAACTGAACAATCGTGTGAAATTCGGGTGCTGATAGTTGATCTTGTCACGGACATTTCCCATCGACTTATCCGTATCGCCGACATGATTCCAGCAGCGATAGAGAAAGCCTTCGGAATCGATCAAAAACGCATTAACTCGATGCACCATGCAGAACGTTGCACTCGGTCGAGGAAGTTTCTCGATACGGAAGCCCTGGTCAAGAAGCAGCCGACTATAGTCAATCTCGACGTCCGAAAAGCCGGCATTGTCATAGCATGTCTCGGCAATGGCGGCGCAAGAGATAGACGCCGGCTCCAATTGCGCGAAATACACGGCAACCTTGCTCTGCAGGTTTGCTTGCCTCAGTTCCGCAAGCAACTCGCCAATCGCGGCGGCCTCCAAGCTTTTGTCGACATTGACTCTGATCGAGACTATCATCTTGGTAGCCGCATACTTGAGATTCTCTAAGATTGTGTCGTAGCTCTCTTTGCCATTCTTGAGTGGTCGCTTCTGATTGTGCAACCGCGCGGGACCGTCCAGCGTTACCTGACATACCGACACATGGTAGCCAACCAGACGATCGACAACTTCCCTGGTAAGGAGGTACCCGTTGGTCACTAGTGACGAAGTGTAGGTGAATTGCTTTTCCTTCCCAAGACGTATCAGGGCTTCGGAAAGCTCACTAATCACGTCCATGGCTAGCAGTGGTTCACCGCCGTACCAGTTGACATCAACCTGATCCAAGCTTCTGGCCTGCTTGTCAACGAAACTGACAATGGATTTGATCACCTCGGGAGACATCTTACCGCGCTTGTTGCTCTCGTAACAATATGGGCACGCCATGTTGCAGGCCATCGTCGGCGCCAGCACCAGACCCAGTTTCGTCATGTCATATCTCACCATGCCGTGTTGGAACTTGAGCGCTTCCAATTCGTCAGTACTCTCGCGATACATGAAAAGGCCGTACTCAAGCTGCTTGAGCAATTCCAGTTCAGGAGGAGTTAGACCCGTGACAACGCCGTCATTCGACAATTTGTCGACAAGTCGCAGGTAGGTTTGATAGTTGGCTTCGGTCATCAGCGCCACAGCGCCGGTACGCGAATTGAATGCTATGTAGTACCCGTCACGCCAAGGTTGGAAATGACTATATCGAGAGACTCTGTTCATGCCGTCTGATACTCTCTTCTCAAAGGCGGGGCTCTTCCTGCCTTCCAGCCTCCGGCGATCATCTCCCGTAACGGGCGGTATCGATATACAAACCGGATTGTCGTCTACTAGAGGACAGCAGCAAATACCCGAGTAATCGAGGCCGATTTCCGGCGTCGATAGTAATCAATACGTGATTTGCTGGGATTTGTCAAGCCAGTTTTGGCTTGGTTCGCGGTCAACAATGACTCTGAAAATAAAAAAAGGAGGACCGAAGTCCTCCCTACCGCTTTTTACACGGTTCCCGTCGGAACGCCGTACAATGGGACCATTCTAAAGCAGAACTTCAGGATGCAACCGTTGATTGTGCCGGCTTCCTGCGGATCGATCAAATAGATCATTTAGATTCCTCCTGTGATGGGTTTTGGGTCATGCTGATGGGCTTGCGACCCATCCGTATCAAGGAATGTTTTGATACGACAATATCATTGCTTGGAATTATGCGTGCTATTTTGATGAAAAACGACATACCGTTTCGGCACATGCAACACTTACGCCGCGGGTCCCTCGCCGGAGACCACTGATGACTGAGTGAAATGAACCGCATAATGTGTTTGCGATAAAGACCGCCGAGTCAGAACAAACTACTATCAGCCGCTAAAGTAGGGTTTTTTTGTGGCTATGTCAAGGAATATTTGCTTGCCGTCAAAAGTAATGTTAGCTGAAACCAACAACCCCTTCCGCGTTAGCACATTGGGGTAAACGCATTTGCTGCTTAACTGCGTCAGCGAGCTGCTGACGAGTGTAGGGTTTCTTGAGGTAGGCGCCTGCTCCAAGCTCCTGCATTTTTGACACTCGATCGGTAGCCGCAAAACCGCTGACGATAATGGCCTTCTGGTTGGGGTTGAGCTTGAGAATGTCGCGATATGTGTCTAAGCCATCGAACCCTTTCTCCATGATCATGTCGAGGACGAGAAGATCAACGGGGTGCTCGGTGACATAAGCCAGTGCTGCACGACCACTCGCTGCCGTCCTGACCTCATAACCAAGACTTACCAAAATCTGTTCGGCGAGTTCTCGCTGTTCCGGCACGTCATCGACCACTAAGATGGTGCCGGTGCCTGCGAGATCAGCGTCTACAGGGGCAGTGGCAACGGTTGCTGCGTTGCTCGCCGGAAAATAGAGAAGAAATTCCGTGCCTCTACCAAGTTCAGAGAGCACGTCATAGTAACCGTTATGATCCTTAACAATTCCATACACGACCGCCAGACCCAGACC
>JAPLUP010000263.1 GCA_026397575.1 Candidatus Zixiibacteriota bacterium | reverse complement strand
GAAGCCGGCCATTCGGGTCGCCAATGTGATCACGGAAGTTTTGGATACCGCCAATGAAACGAGCGACGTTGTTGCCTGCCAATCCGAAACTCCCCCAACCATACGCAAACAAGGTGCGCAGTTTGCGATAGTTCTGCCCCGGTTTTTCATTCTCCTTCTCGATTTTCGACCATAGCTCTCTACAGAGATCAATCCGACGCTGCCAGAACAAAATCGGGTCGGCGCTCAGGTCGAGCCATGTGACATACGGATCGATCGCACGAGGACTATTTGTGAAACAATCTTCATCCGTGCCGTAGGCCAATAATGGCTCGGCTACGCGTGAAGCAATCTTATCTAACTCCGTCTTCTCACCCTGCGGGTCTTGGGCATCAATTGGCTTGTAGCCGTATTCGATCACCCAGCTATCCCATGGTCCCACTTCAGTATTGAAGAAATTCGGCTGCGGTTTGCCGTCGGCGGCAATGTTTGGCGGTGTATACTCCATTACCGTGTTGACTACACCATTTTGGGCGACAAAGGCAGGGTCGCTCAGTTGGGCTTGTGTGTAGACCGTCGAAGCCTTGAAATTGTGGCGTAATCCCAGGGTATGCCCGACTTCATGCGCTGCCAGGTCATGCAGATACTGCTTGACATATTTCTTGGTCAATTCCGATTTGTCCTCAAACGAACTGCGCGCCTGCAGGATCGCCAAACCGGCAGCCGCCCCTTTGGAAGTTTCGTTCTCATAATTGCAGATCGTCTCCCAGTTACGATTACCTTTCGGCAGGTCTTCGATTTCCACGTCGAAGGGACTGCGATTAGTTCCATTCGCTTTGCTGATCGGCTCAAGGAAATTATCCGCATACGCAAAGATGTTGCGAATATTGCTGGCGACAATCATGATATCGGCATCATAGATCTGGCCGGTATATGGATTCATGCGCGATAGGCCGATCGCTCCATAGGCTGGCGTTGGCCACACAATCCAACGGATGACGTTGAATCTAACGTCTGCCGGATCCCAGTCGGCGCTGTCCGGCATCTGCTTGACAACGATAGCGTTTTTGAAGCCCGCGGCCTCAAAGGCCTTATTCCACGACAGCACTCCATCGCGAATATCATCGCGATATTCTTCAGGAGTGGTGTTTTCCAGCCAATAGACGACAGGTTCTTTGGGTTCGCTGAGGACTGCCGTAGAGTCTTTCTTCTCCAGATTCCAGCGGTTGACGTAACGAACGTAAGGTGTCTCGGTATCCAGATTTGTATAGTCCTGATAGATCGTCTGAAACATACCGATGCGATCGTCGGCCAAACGCGGACGATAATTGCCTTCCGGCAGTGTCGAAAGCGAATAGTGATAGGTCATGAATAAGCTGTAGGGGGACGCCAGCGTCATTCCGGAATTGGGTTTGTCGCTCTTATAATGCAGCACTACGTCAATTTCGCTATTCAGCGGAAAGGACTTGATCGTGCCGAAGTTGGAATTCTCGCGGTCGAATCGGAAACCAGTCTTGCCCTCACTACCAACGAAGTAGTTAATGTTGTCAACATCGGAGACCAGAATGCTCGCAGGATCAATCAAAATCGCACCACCGGTGTCGGGCATGGAGGCGACGATAGTGCTGCCGAAAATCGCCTGGGAGATTGAACGTACAAGCGACTTGGCTAGTTCGGCGCTCGAGTCGGCGCGGAAATTGACGTTTGTTTGAATAAACTGAACCCGTTTGCCAACCTGCCTTAGCGTAAAGAGAAAATAATCTCCCTGTCGGCCACCCTCCGCAAAGGTACCGTCACCTGCCGTGCGCGTCACGTTGCAGAGATACTCCTTGCCGAATTGACTCGGCTTGATCGCCATGTAGACCTGCAGATTCTTCTTGTTCATATAGAAGTCGAACAGACCCGGGATCTTATCGAATCCCTTGATCACTTCGCCAAACGGCTTCTCGGTGTCTTTTTTGCCCGGTGCGGCGGCTGTAGAAGCTTTCTGCTTCTTGTCTTTGGCTTTCTCCCAGTAGCCTGCTGCGGAACTACCTGAAAAGAGCAGCAGGGAAGCGCAGAAGGCAATAAGCGTCAGCAGCAGAATAGAACGACGCATAGGTACATCCTCCAGTAGATATTAGCACTTGGTGGTTGATTATTGTTCGTCGGGTTAGTGAATAGTGGTTTTGAAGTCACGAAATCATTCAATGTTTAGTAAGACAACAGGCAGTCTAAGGAAACGGCCGTGTGTTGTCAAAGGACAATTGGCGTATTCCCAGCCGACCAGCAGCGCCATACATGATAGTACGTGCGGTGGGCGACTATGTTCAGTAGATTTCTCAGTACGAAGTGACCCTCATCAAGGCAGAGACTAATCGTACTTTTCCGAAATAATATACCGAAGAGCCCTATTTGCTGGCGGCGACGAAAAGGATATCGTTTTCGCAGAGCTGTCCGTCACCAAGCTCGCGGCGGTAGTCGCCTAAGCGCTGGAGCCAGTATTCCTTGCGAGCGCTCTTGTCGGCGAAAAATTCCCACGGCTCAAAAAAATAGTCGAATTTGACTGGCTCGTCGAATCTCGTGATTTCGCATTCGATACGAACCCCCTTTTTCTTCAGATAGCTGGTCAGATCATCCGGTGTGACATAAGCGTAGTGCGGATAACCAACTTCGGAATGCAGTTCAAGAAACAGTCGCTGAGCCTGCATCGTGTTGCGTTTGGCGTCGCTACGCGGATCGTCGAGTGGTTCTTCAATCAGAATGCCGCCGGCGGCGACCCGCAGCATTTCATCAACAACACCCTGCCAGTCGCGGACATGGTGGAGAGACGCGCGGGCGAGCACCAAATCAAAATGGTTAGCGGGAAAATCAAGCTGTCGTCCGTCCATACATCGATAGGCGATGTTCGGACGGTCGTGTTCCTTCCGGCAGCGCTCCAGCAGCGGCTCGGAAATGTCAATGGCTGTGATTCGCTTGCAGTGGGGCGCCAACTCGATGGTAAAAGAGCCGCAACCACAACCGATGTCGAGGACATTATCCGGTTTAAGCCGTTCCACGCGGTGGAGCAGGGGATCGAAGTCTGTCAATCGTAAACACTCTCGCGCTTGTGCCCCTCTCCATTAAGGGAGAGGCACGTGCTGCCCTAGAATTCAGCCCCGAAGCTAAAATAATGGTGTGGCACGGTCGTATGCATGAAATCCCAGCCCCAGCCGAGATCATAGCGCAACAGGAAGATGCCGAGATTCACCCTCGCACCCAAACCAAAACCACTCTTGATACCAAGTAGCCGGGGTTGGTCCCCTCCGGCAGCGCCTTTGAATTCGGAATTGCGATTCCAGGCGGCGCCAACATCATAGAAAACTGCGCCAGTGAGTTGCTGGATAGTCAAAGGCAGCGGAAACGCCATTGCGAAATACTCGATGAAGGGATAGCGGAACTCAAGGTTAACGACACCAAACTTGGAACCCTGGAATTCGAAGTAATCATATCCGCGTAACGGCGTGATGATTTTCGAGAAATAGAATCCCTGCACCGAATAGACGTCATTACTGGTCTCGGTCGAGCCGATGTAGTTGGTGGTGCCACCTAGGTAGTAAGTTTTTTTGTCGCTGCCAAACGATGCTCCGCCGGCCGCACGGAAGGCAACCGAATAGAGCCCTTTCAGATGCCAGTATTTGCGGTAATCACCCTCTATTGCCCAGTAGTCACGCGAACGGTTGGCCACGGGAATAGAGCGCTCGATCGCAAGTTTCCAGCGATTGCCGTTCAAGGGGCCGGTCATCCCCCAGAGAACGGTGTCGTTGATCAACGATAGCGAAGCTGTCGAGACATCGTTGTTGGAGTCGTCATAGGGTGGATCATAGTAAACACGATCAATATAGACTTGCGAGAAGTCGATCTGCAATCGCTTGTACATACTGAAAGGATAGGTCGCCATCGCCAGTGCGCCATAGGTTCGGTCGGAGAACAGTCGGTTGCTCGGATCGATGAAGTAGTTCTTATTGTGGAAAATGCCGACGCCGAAGTCTACGCGATGAGTGTTGTTCAGATAGATGATCTGCAGGTTTGACTGACTGATTGAATTGACGAGATCGGTGGAGATAAAGAACTGGTGGTTGCCGAGGAAATCACTCAGCACGACATACGACTGTCCACGCAAACCATAGAATGGATCATAGGAGACTCCACCGGAAACATAGTCAGGCGAAAACTTGGCTCGGTATTTCTTGATCTTGTATTCACCGGACGGCAACTTGGTATAGAGCGTATCCCGTCCGTCTTCTTCATGCACCTTGGCAGCGACATGAGTCGTGTCCGGGGCTTCCAGCGGACCGTGTGAAGCATCTGTGGGGGGCGGCGTAAACACGTAGTCCGGGGAGTCATCTCCGCTATGCGGCA
>JAPLUP010000544.1 GCA_026397575.1 Candidatus Zixiibacteriota bacterium | reverse complement strand
GGTAGTATCTTGGCGCAACATCTGCTGGAAATCGTCAAGATGCATGCGGTCACGCTCGTCGAGATTCTTGAGTAACTTGCCAAAGCGAGGTGGCAATATCGGCTCAGCTGGTCGAGTGAAGGCTGTACCTTTGTGAACGATGCGAAAGAGCTGCCCGGAAACATAGGGTTCAGCAATGCCGGACGCGGCGATTTGGTATGCAATGCCGGCATCGGGGACGCCAAAGTAGACTGGACGCTGAGAATGGGTAGCCAGTTTCAGCAGAATCGCGCGGTAGGTAGCTTCGATGGCATTGTAATCGTACTCCTCCTTGCGTTCGAACTTGCGGACATGGGGCAGAAAGGCATTGATTTCGGGCTTGATATAATCATAAAGCTCCCGGTCGGCATGACGAATCCAGCCGGGATACCATGATCGGCGCATCAGTTCCGGATCGACGATCGTTACGTCAGGGCGTTCTTTAAGGTAGAAATGCGAATAGAGCCAGGGGCTGACAAAATCCCAGTTGGCGCAGAGAATCAGCGCATTCTGCTCGACAGATTTGTAGTAGTTGTGGACACCGTCCAGCGCGGATGTATTCTGCGATTCATCGTGAGTTCCCCAGTTGACGGCTACACTCCAGACCACGAATAGGGCAATGCATGCCGGCGCCAGATATTGGAACGATGGCTTCAGGTCAGCAAGGTGCAAAGCGCCGATAACACCGAAAAGAAACAGCACGATTACCGACGGCAAGAGGTAGTTGTCGATGTCGGGGATGGAGAAGTTGAGCGAATAGATCAGATTGCAGAGCAAGAGAAGCAGCAAATAGATCGAGAACGTGCGTCGCGTTTTAATGCCATAGTAGAGTCCCGCGACAATCAGGAGCCAGAAAGGCAACGGGAACTGGGCGTAGAGAATCTGCGCAAACTTGAGAAGCTGTTGGCCAAGCTCAGCGAAACCGCGGCTGAACATCCAGACCTGATACTGCCAACCTGATACCTGCCGGACGAAATTCTCCCAGGTCGAGGGTTGTCCCCAGTTGAAAGTGGGATCGAGAGACGAACGAATCGGCAGATAGAAATAGACTGACGCGGCGAAAAATCCGGCGGCCGTCGCGCTTCCGATTATTTTCGGTGTGCGAAAGACGGCGCGACGATTGACAATCAGGTAAACAATCACGGTTGGGACAATCAGAATCGTTGACAGGTGGTTGCCGAATGACAAGCCCATTAGATAGCCGCCGAGAATCAGGTTGCGATCTGAGTATGGCTGGAAAATGACAAACAGCAACAGCGAGAGAAAGACCAGATGCAGACTGTAAACTTCGTTGGTGACACCCTGTGCCCAGAGTAGCGGAGAGACTGCAAGCAGGAGACCGAGGAATATCCAGAGCAGCGATTGGGACAGGACGGGCACGGCACGCTGTGCCCCTACGCTCTTGTCTGCGGGGTCGGTGTTGTCGTGGCGCAGACCATGGGATATTAGAGATATGATGACCACTGCCGCGGTGGTGCAGAGCGTTCCAAGTAGTATCTGTGTCCTGATTAATTCGAGTGGCAACAATGTAAACAGCCGTCCGATCAAGGTATAGAGCGGATATCCGGTCGGATGGGTG
>JAPLUP010000390.1 GCA_026397575.1 Candidatus Zixiibacteriota bacterium | reverse complement strand
ATCACAAAAAGATTCGCTTAAGACCGAATTCGAACAACTCAAACAAAAGCTGCAAGAGCTTGCTGGCGCTCGTGTTATTGCCGAGCAGGCCGTTTATGCCGGTACCGTCATCCATTTTGGCCCCGTTTACAGGGAAATCCTCGAGGATATCGGTAACGGCGTGGTCTTCGAGAAAGGCGGCGAAGCGATTACTCGCACGACTTTCGATGCCGAGCGGGAACGTCGTCTCGAAGAACAGTGGCAAAAGTCGAAGAAAGAGGCCATGGCCAGCAAGCGTCTTGAGCCTGTCCCTGCCTAAACCCCTCCCACTCACTAAATCCACTTCTGTTGCCCACTAACGGTGAGCAATTCTCGTTCTCTACAGTATTTCGTGTACCCAAAGTGCTATTGAAAGAACCTTCTTGGGTCAGAAGTCGCGGCTAAAGCCGTTCCTACACTTGGATGCCATGGTCTCTGTAATTTGGTGCGTAGGAGCGACTTTAGTCGCGACAGCGCTCCAGCGGATTATGTTCTTGGCTACGAGAAGCAGAAGGTTGACCCACGGCCGCGGAAACGGTGTGCCAAAAATAGTAGCAAGAGAAATGCTTGACTCTGGCTGGGTCGACAGTTATGGTTCAATTGGCCTGTGTTAATTGACCGAAGGCGAGGGTAACGTTTTGAGTGACTGCAAGTATTGCGGCCAGCCCGCAGGTTTTCTGCACAGCAAGCATGATGACTGCGAGCGCCGTTACGCAGATGCCAAAGTTCAAATTGTCAAAGCCATTGCTGAAGCCGTTCTGTCTTCAGCCCCACTGCAGCCTGTAGAGCAGCAAGTATATGAGCTGGCCCAAGCATCCTTTGTCTCCGACGCCGAACGACATGGGTTGCTGCTTGAAGGTTGGGGCAGAGCCGTGGATCGCTGTCTCGAAGACGATGTTCTTGACGAATCGGAGGAGAAGCGCCTCATTGAACTGCGTGATCACTTCGCGCTGTCGCAAGCCGATCTCCAAACAACCGAAGCATACTCAAGAGTGGTGAAGGCTGCCGTGATCCGCGATATTCTGCATGGCAATCTTCCCCAAAGGATGACAATTGATGGTAATGTGCCCATCAATTTCCAGAAGGGTGAGCAGGTCGTTTGGGCTTTCCCCCACACCGATTACCTTGAAGACAGAATCCGTAGGCAGTACGTGGGTGGTTCTCAAGGAGTAAGCGTTCGCGTTATGAAAGGAGTCTACTACCGGGTTGGAGCGTTCAAGGGTGAGGCGGTTGATCGCAATGTGCGTATTCACGTGGATTCCGGACTGTTTGCCGTAACCAACAAAAATATATACTTCGTTGGCCCTGTTAAGAGTCTTAGGATAGCATACGCAAAGGTGCTAACTTTCCAGTCCTTCAGTGATGGCATCGGAATTGTACGAGACTCGGCGAATGCCAAACCACAGATATTTGTCACCGGTGACGGTTGGTTCACATACAACTTGGTGACGAATTTGGCTCATTTCTGAAGGCGGCGGGGGATCGGTTATGGTTAAGATTTCAATGACCAACTTGGCCGCCCTCGTGGAGGAGCATTCGTTTTATAAAACGGGCGACAGGATTGAGAGGACCTCAGGATCACTCATAACAACAAGATTTGGCAATGCCGAACGTTTCTGGAGGTATTTTGTTGTTCCATTCACGGAGCGAATTACCATACATCCGAAGCTCGTGGGGCTTCTTCCGGAGTTCATTGCGCCACGAGAGGGAATTGCGGATCGCATACTAAAAATTAACGAGATACACTACAGCATCTTTCTTCACTTGGTCGCATGCCATGAACTTCTGGTTTCAAAAGCGTTCTTGGCATTCACCGATTTCTTTGTTCATCTGTCTGCTGCACACGATTTGGCCATTGAGTTTCTGAAGACGGTTGTGAACTACTTCGGAGACTGCAGAGACGGGAACTTAAAAGGCCACAGGGAACAGAAAGACGCTGTGCCTAAATTCTACGGTTCTTCACCCATTTACAGCGAGTTTGTTGACTTTGGGAAGTTGATCGACAACTATCGAAACCGAATTGTGCACCAGCCAATGATTGGCATGATTATTACCGATCATGCGGAAGTCTTAATTCCAAGAAAGGAACACATAAAACGGTTGGATTCATTGCAAAAGATCTTCAGGGCCGGTGCCGCAACTGATCAGAACCGCGACGAATTCATTGAGTTGAATTTGGAGATGAACACCGATCTCAATCAACTTGAGGATAAGCTTAATACACTGTGGGTGCAGGTCATTGAAGAGTTAACAACGCTGCTCTTCGTTCAAAACAATCCCAGAATTCTCAGCGACTTCGGTCTGGAAATCGCCAAATAGGACCAGCAGCCACACAGCGCTTGACAGACCGGCCCGAATATGCTTTATTGTCAGTGGGAATCGGCACGCGACGTGCTTTTATTAGGAGTAGAGATTTAGAGAACGACAGCTTCGGAGATGAAGCCGTTCGAGAATGCATCTCTTAGCCGCTAAGGACGCGGGTGTAGTTCAGCGGTAGAACGTCAGCTTCCCAAGCTGAATGTCGAGGGTTCAACTCCCTTCACCCGCTCCATTTTTCCGGCGGCCTTTATTCGATTGGAAACGGTTAGTAGTATGCGGATTGACGATAAAGTGAATGGCCTCGCCATCGAGGCCGGCTGCGATTTTTTTGGCATAGCCGATCTCACTTCTGTTCAGCAGGCCGTGGCAGATCAGGGTGGTTTACTGGTGCAGGGATATCCGTATGCCATCTCCGTCGGCATTGCCATGCCGGGATCGATAGTCGACCAACTGCCAAATCGCGCGAATCCGGCTGTGGCTGTCGCCTATCGACATCACTCATATCACGTGATCAACCAGCGTCTCGACCTGCTGACCTCCCGAATC
>JAPLUP010000176.1 GCA_026397575.1 Candidatus Zixiibacteriota bacterium | reverse complement strand
GCACTCCGCGGCAGCCGTGCGTCCGTATTCGGACGACGACGTTGCCGCCATGGTGAAGAACGCGCCAACACAGGAGAAATTCCCTCAGGCGGCAGGCGTGGTCCTGCTCAGCCAGCGGATCACTAAGGTCAACCCCGATCACAGCGCCGTGACGGACGAGCACCTTGTCGTGAAAATCCTTCAAGATCGAGGCAAAGACCAGTACGGAGATGTCAAGAGGCGTTATAATAAGGACTCGGACAGCATGGTTGTGATCAAGGCAGTGACCTACTTGAAGGATGGTAGCGTACTGCCGGTGGAGACCAAGGCGATCAACGACCTGACGCCCGGCGATTTGGCCAATGCTGCGATTTATTCCAATATCATGCAGAAGGTCATTTCGTTTCCAGGTATGGCGCCCGGTGTTTGCATGGAACTGAAGCTGCGAACCTACTCGAAGGCGCCGGACAAACCGGAAGAATACTTCGTCTGGGGAAATGATTTGTTTCAGGGCCACGACCCAATTGCACACAAGGAAGTATCGGTGATCGTGCCACAGGATATCATAATCAAGTACACCTACCAGAATGAAGGGCTTGATTACAGTACCGCCAACGAGAATGGCATGATCACGCACACCTGGCAGATCGAAAACTCGCCGCAGATTATCAACGAGGGATTTATGCCCAAGTTGATCAAGATGGCTCCGCGACTGATCTATACGAACATGAATGATTGGGGGCAACTATCGAAGTGGTTTGCCGGCGAGTTCTATCCGCATGTGAAGTCAGAAAGTGCTATTGCCGCCAAAGCAGCCGAGTTGACGAAGGGTGCTGCGAGCACGGACGACAAAGTCCGTAAGATATCGCTCTGTGTGATCAAGGACATCCGAGGTGTTGGCGAGTGGTCGTTGCCACTGGGCCTGGCGGGCTATGAGCCCCATGATGCCGACGTTGTGCTCGCAAACAAGTACGGCGATTGGCGTGACAAGACCGTGTTGCTAGTGTCTCTGCTGAAAGCGGCGGGAATTGAGTGCTACCCGCAATTGGTTCATCTGGATGCGCCGCCGTTGGCTCAGGAATATCCGAGTTTGAAGCAGTTCAATGCGCTGTTTGTATACGTGCCCAGCTATCAGAACAAGCCACTATGGATAGATGTCTTTGCCGACAACGCCTATTTTGGATATGCCCCTGACGGCCAGGGTGGCACCGGCCTGTTAGTGAAACCGGACGGTTGGGAGTTGTTACCAATTGCGGAGACAACGCCGGAAGCGAATATGTCAGCGACCCGATTTGAGCTGAGTGTCAAATCAAACGGCGATGTAGACGGCAAAATCACTTGCACGTTGTCTGGGTCATTCGACGTAAGCGCTCGCTCAGAGCTAAAGGATGCCACTCCCAAAGAGGCTGAGCAGTATTTCCAGCAGTCCGCGAACACAATCGGCGAGGGAGGACAAAACGTCTCCTACGAAAAGACTGATCTTGCTGACCTGAGTCTGCCGGCAAAAGTGACGCAAGCTTTCACAACACCGGAAGTGGGAATTGTGCAAGGTGACATGATGATCCTGACGATTCCCCAAGTACCGTTTGATTTTGCGCGAATGCCTGTAAGTCCATCGCAAACGCAGAGAACGTATGACTTCGTGTTTGATCCGGACATGCTGGTGAAGAGGGAGGGAATCATCAGTTTGCCAAAGGGCTACAGGGCTGTGTATGTTGCCGAGCCGGTGAAGATCCAAAACCAGTTCGGCACTTGGGAAGCCACCTACGAGCTAAGCCCCGACAGTGCAGCCGTCAAGTACTCATCGAGTGTGACGCTGACCGACAATACGATCAGCACCGATGAATACCAGCAGTTCAAAAAGGCGTTCGACGACTTCACCACCCCCAAGAACACGATGATCTTGCTCGAAAAGAGATAAGATATCTGTCAAGAAGCAACGCCCCGCTTCCACATGGAAGAGGGGCGTTTTTCTAAAAGGATCTTTGTTTCCAGATCAGGGGACTGTTGAAAAAGCCCGGACCGTGTCATTGCGAGGAGTGCGGAGAGGTGACATAGGGTGTGGAGCACGACGAGGCAATCTCGACTTACGCTCTCCAGATGCAGGCGCGCAGATTGCTTCGTCGTCATCGCCCTTCCCATCTCTCTCCCGCCCTGACTCCTCGCAATGACGGTTCCGGTGATTTTCAACAGCCCCATCAGAAGAAATCCGCACTGCTCCAGAGGAATGTGTCGTCATAGACATCATCAAAAGAGACACCCGCCAGCGGCTTTGCCATCAGTACTCCGTAGGCTCCAAGGTCTTTGCGAAAGGCCATCTTTTCCAGCGTGGTGGCGACGAGCGGGTCGAACACGTACCGGACGTAGACTCCTGCGCCGCAGAGACTCACTGCTCTCCGTATTAACTCGCGAGCCGTTTTTTGTTTGAACGCGATTATCTCCGAGACCCAGAGCGAACCCATCTGCGAACTCGATAGTAAATGCCCTTCGTCTTGCACAGTCGAGTACCTTGGTTCAAAGTAGCCCATTTGTTGCTGCTCTTTCAGAGCACCTATGAGGCGGTTCGTAAAACCGCAGTGGTTGTGCGCATAACGATCGAAATTGCTGCGAACCTTTTCAATATCCATCTTCGGCGCTTTGCCCTTCGGTCCGGGAGGAAACGGGTCAGCTTTGGCGCTTCGCTGCGGAATCTTGTAGTAATGAGCGTAGCTGTTGACTCTCTCGACTTCACGATAGCCGAAAGAGACATATCCTCGGTAGGATATCAGCGTCCGCGATGTGGTCAGCAGTGATAAGCGAATTCCTTTCGATCGGAAATGGTTTTCGGCCGCTTCAAGTAAGTAGCCACCGACCCCCTTCCGTGCGTACATCGGTCGGGTACTGACCGCCCAGATACCGCCGACTATCTCTGTCTCACCATGTCTGTTGCGGGTGGGGATTTCCATGATGCCAACGAAGCCGGCTAAATTGCCGTCAATGATGGCGCAAACACCGACCGGCGTTCCGATTAGTCGCTCATCGGTCTTGACCCAATGATCCATTTGCTTCGGCGTGCAGAGCCAACCAAATGATTTGGCCCACAGAAGGAACAAGTCGGTCTTGTCTTTCAATTCGTGGTACGCGATGATTTGCATACGTCCTCACTTGACAGAAATTGTTGTACACGCAGAATCAGCCGCCGAGATAGGCTTGTTTCACTTGCTCGTTTTCGAGTAGGTTGGCGGCGGTATCGGCGAGGACGATTTTGCCGGTTTCGAGCACGTAGGCGCGATTGGCAATCTGAAGCGACTTCTTCGCGTTTTGCTCGACAAGCAGAATCGTAATGCCTTGCCTGTTTATCTCCTGAATCGTCTGGAACACTCTTTCCACCATCACCGGCGACAACCCCATCGACGGCTCATCAAAGAGCAGTAATTCCGGATGAGCCATGAGACCCCGCGCGATCGCCAGCATCTGTTGCTCGCCGCCGCTCAGTGTGCCTGCCAACTGCTTGCGCCGCTCGCTAAGCACCGGGAACAGGGTATACATTCGCTCAATGCTGGCTTTGACTGCGGATTTGTCTTTGATCGAATAGGCGCCCAATTCGAGATTCTCAAGCACGCTCTGTTTAGCAAAAACCTTACGACCCTCGGGAATTTGCAGAATGCCTTTGCGGGCGATTTTCCATGCCGGCAACGTGTGGATTGGATCGCCGTTGAATTCAACCGATCCACTGCGAGGATGAAGGACGCCGGAAATAGTGTTGATCAGCGTCGTTTTGCCGGCGCCGTTGGCGCCGATGATAGCGAGGATCTCGCCGCGTTCAAGATTGAGAGAAACGCCTTTGAGCGCGGCGATCTGTTCGTAGTAGACCTCAATCCGATTAATCTCCAACAACATGTTCTCGTGTGCCATCTTCATGACCCCAGATAGGCTTCGATCACTTTGGGATCGCGTTGAACTTCGTCGGGTTTGCCTTCGGCAATCTTGACTCCGTAATCCAGCACGACAACCCGATCGGACAATGTCATCACAACGTTCATGCGGTGCTCGATGATGATCACTGCGATTTTCTTCTGTCTGATCTTCTCCACGAGCGCAACCAGCTCATTGCATTCGCGGGGGTTCATGCCGGCCGTTGGTTCATCCAACAACAACAGTGACGGTTCGGTCGCCAAGGCGCGGGCGATTTCGACGCGGCGCTGACTGCCATAGGGAAGATTCTTGACGATCTCGTTACCCGACTTGAGCAAGCCAACAAACTCCAATACCTCTTTGGCGCTCTCCTCGATTTCTCTCTCTTCGCGAATGAAGGCGCCGCTGTGTAGCAGGGATTGGAGAAGATCGGCTTTGGTTCGGCAATGCCGACCTACCATAACGTTTTCCAGAGCAGTCATCTCGGCAAATAGGCGAATGTTCTGGAAAGTGCGAGCCGCACCAAGCTTAACGACCTCGTGAGACGCGAAGCCGTTGATCCTTTTTCCCTTGAAAACGACGTCGCCTTCGTCGGGGGGATAGACACCGGTGACGACATTGAATAGAGTCGACTTCCCGGCGCCATTGGGTCCGATCAAACCGACGATTTCGTCGCTGTTCGTGTATATGTCGAGTGCGGAGAGTGCTTTAAGTCCGCCGAAATTCTTGGTAACGGTTTTGACTTCCAGCAGCATTCTACGACTCCCCGCCCGCGGCTTTCAGTTCAAGGGCACGACGGCGTGACGGGAGCAGTCCCTGCGGACGGAATATGATGATCACAACCATCAGCAAGCCGAAAGCGATCATGCGATAGTCGACAAACGCTGTGCCGAGAGTGGAACGGAGCACCTCCGGTACTGCAACCAACAGCACTACGCCGAGCAGGATGCCCCAGACATTCCCCATGCCGCCGATCACCAGCATCGAAACGAGCAACACCGATTCCCAAAAAGTGAATGATTCCGGTGAGACGAATTGATTCCAGTGGACATAGATGTCACCGGCAACGGCACCGATGATGCCGCTGATTACGAAGGCCACGGCTTTGGTGCGAGCGACATTGACGCCCGAAAGAGTTGCCGCCAGTTCGTCCTCGCGAATTGCGACCAGCGCGCGGCCCAGGCGTGAGTGTTCGAGACGATGGCTAATGAAGATCGCGATCAACAGGAACAGGAGAATGAGATAATAGAAATGGATATTCTCCGTGAGCGCGAAAGTAAGCAATTTTGTACGCGCCGATCGCGTAAAAGGCGATATAGCCGAGGTCGAGCAGACCCGTGTAGCCGATCGTGATGTTGAGCCCGACGCCGAGAATGCAATAGATGCCGACTAAGCCGATAACGCGGACGGCATAGAGGTTTCCCAGTTGATTTAGCACTAACGGCAGAATCAGGACGACCAGCAGTCCTATGGCTATCAGAGGCCATCGACGAGGCAAGGTCATGTCTTCTCAGTAACCTCCTCACCGAAGATGCCTGAGGGTCTGAAGATCAGAACCAGAATCAGTACTGCAAAGAGAATAACGTCCTTGTAAGCCGACGAGATGTAGCCAACGGTAAGCGCTTCGATGATGCCAAGCAAGAAGCCACCGACCATCGCGCCTTTGATGTTGCCGATACCGCCGACAACGGCAGCGGTAAAGGCTTTCAGACCGGGGAAGAAGCCCATATTGAATTTGATGCTACCGTAGTACATGCCGTTGAGCACACCAGCTAGTCCGCCGAGTGCACCGCCGATAAGGAAAGTAACCGTGATGATGAAATTGACATTGATCCCCATCAGTTGCGAAACGGTATGATTCTGAGCGGTCGCGCGCATGGCTTTGCCGAGCCGGGTCTTCGTGATAAAGACTTGCAGCAGCACCATGGCCGAAATGGCCAGGGCAAAGATGAATATCTGTAGTGAATTGACCTGCACGCCGAAAAACTCGTAGTGACTAATCTTGAAGGTGTCGGGGTAGGGCTGTGATTGAGCGCTGACGGTCACTTGGATGAGATTCTGCAGGAAAATGGAAACACCAATCGCGCTTATTAAGGGCGCCAATCGGGAAGCGCGGCGCAGCGGTCGGTAGGCGACGCGTTCGATTGTCACCGCCAGCAATCCGGCCCCCATCATGGCGATGGCAAATACCAGTGTGAAATAGCCGGGTGTCCAACCCTGAACCCAAACCGGCAGGAGCGACAAAGCCCAGAATCCGAGATAAGCGCCGACCATGAAGATTTCGCTGTGGGCGAAGTTGATCATCAGCAGTATGCCATAAACCATCGTATAGCCCAGGGCAAACAGGGCATAAATGCTACCAAGAGTGATGCCGTTGACAAGTTGTTGGAAAAACATTAGCGGGTCAGTCTCGGATTCTCAATCGACGTATACGAACTTGCCGTTTCTTACCGTGTAAATGGTTATCAGCTTGTTGCGCGTGTCGCCCCGTTCATCGAAGCTTGATTCACCGAGAATGCCGCTGTAGGTTACTTTGGCAATGTAGTCGATCATCTTGTTGCGATTGCCGCCGGTCTTCTCGATGGCATCAAGGATGATATTGATCGCCTCGTAAGTGTAGGGATCATACGGCTGCATGTCGTTTTTGGGAAACCGCTGATGATAGCCATCGATGAACTTGCTCGCTGCCGGAATCTTCTCTGGGGGCAGGCCGATCATAGATGCAAAATCACCCTCCGTTGCCGGGCCACCGATCTTGGCGAATTCGGGTGTCACTATTCCATCACCGGAGAAGACTGGGACACTCAGCCCGAGTTCCTTTGACTGTTTCGACAACAATCCACACTCCGGGTGCATGCCACCGAAATAGACCAACTGGGGAGTCTCACCTTTGATACGAGTGATGAGCGCCTTGAAATCTTTTTCGCCGACGTCAAT
>JAPLUP010000610.1 GCA_026397575.1 Candidatus Zixiibacteriota bacterium | reverse complement strand
GGTTCTGATTCCTGAGCACGTTCTGATAGGTCGCGTTGTTAAGCCAACCAGACAGGTCGTTGTTCAGCCACCGATTCCACACTGAATCTACTTTATTGCCAAGGTAGTCGAACGGTAACGAGATCTGCAGAACGCCTAGTCCTTTCTCAGCAGTCTTGGACGTGGGCGAAAAAGTTGCCGCCATCGAGTAGAACAGGATCTTGTACGGTTGTGTCCGGAAGCCGGTCGTGTCAGTCGCCAGATACTGCGAATCGGTAGTGATACCGGACTCGTTCAGGTACGCGGGGAACAATGCCTTGATACCGCCGAACGACCCGCTGCCATCGAAGGCCAACGGCGCATCGATTGCCGATACCGAGTTAAACAAACTGTCGTTGGTCATGGCAATACGGATCGCTCCGTAACCGCCGGAAGAATGTCCTCCAATCGCGCGCGATTCCTTGGCAGCGAGAGTCCTAAAACCAGAACCGGGGCGCGTCTCGGTGGTCGTGAGCGTGTCGATCTTGTGAACCAATTCCACCGACATCATATCTTCCCATTTGCCGGCCAGAGTCGAATTGGCGTAAAAAGAGCCTCCATAAGGAATCGAGGCATCCGGCATGACGATAAACATCGGTTTAATCTCGCCGGAAGCAATCAGCCGGTCGGCTATTTTGGCCACGCTAGCCGCTAAGTAATAGGTTTCATTTCCGTATTCAAAGTTGAATGACGGTTCGCCATCAAACCCGGGAAGGAGATACAGAGTTGGGTAGCGCGGGCCAATCATCTGAAAATCATAGCCTGGAGGAGTGTAAACCGCGACCCTTCTCGCCGGATACTTATTCCAGATTGAATTGTTGGTTCCAGTGAGTCCATCGTACTGATGTGTAAACCAGGCGACCAGACCTGCAGGCGGCGTTTCTGGCACCGCCGGATTGTCACGTTTGACGCAGCCGACTGACAGGATAATGATTGCCAGCAGTGATATTCCGATTATTCTATAGACTGATTTCATCTCTGCACCTCACCTAAAACCGGTAGTTGAGAGCCCAAGTAGAATTGAAGCTCAGGTTCTTGAACTCACCGCCGAAGTTGTCCCAGTACCGATCGTTATTGACGTCGGCCAGAGTGCTGATCTTCCGGCTGCTATATACGACCAACTCCAAAGCCGCATCAAACGAGACGCGTTCGTTCAGCTTAAATCCGGCGCCGGCGTTGAAGTGATGCTTGGTGCCGGTATCAAGGAAGAGTTGGTTAAAAGTTTCATCGGGAACCGGCGATTGGTCAAACATGTAACCACCGCGGTAAGTCCAACGCTCATTCAGAATTTTCTCCAGACCGACGCTGATCTTGATCTTGTCCTTCCACTGGAACGGAACCGTCACGTCTGTGAACATCGCATCCCATCTTGCGTAATACTCGTGGAGGTTCTTGCGATTCTTGAACTTGATCTGAAAGTCCTCGAATTCCGACCAACGAGTGTAAACCAAATCTGCGGACACGATCGTTTTCTCGTTCGGGTGATAAGAGAAGCCGACGCCAAACTCGGAAGGCAGCTTCATCTCCACTTCAAACTCGCTGGGGTTGCCGATCAGCGCACCCTTGAAAGTGCTATCTACTTCTAATTGATAGTCGATAGCCTGCGGATCCATATACAGATGCGCAAAACCGTCGTTAAACGGCAAATAGATGCGCTCCTTCGAGTCGCCGGTCATTTTGATCTTGGAGGCCGACACATAGTTGGCGCCGATAGTCACCTTCGGACTGACTTTGAATTGCACGCCCACATTCGCACCGACGCCAAATCCGTAGCCGTCCACCGAATAGAGTTCGACAAACTTGTCGTACGGCCTGACATTCAATGGATAGGGATAGGGATTGTCAACGAGACGTACCTGATCGACTAAGATATCGCCGCGGTTAATCTGCAGGCCGACCCCAACGGCCACCCGATCATGCGAAAACTTCATCGCGGCGGTTGGCTGCCAGGTAATGACATCGAAATTGGAGCGGTGGTTCACATCCGATATCTGAAGCTTGCTGTTGTAAGCGGGGCTCAACTGATACAAATTCATAGTCGTGTTTTGATCGTATCCCTGGAAGAATGCCAGCCCGAACACAAAGTTGTTATCCTTCTTCGGTCGGAAGAACAACGATGTCTCACCCATCAGGTAGCTTTCGTCCTTCGAATAACGCTTTTGCCCATCCAGATAGCCAAACCCATAACCGTTGGCCTCGAAATTGGGGGTGGCCGTGGGTCTCGGTGAAGAGATTTCACCAGTGAGATTAAAAATGTTTTGTTTCAAGAAAGCCAGACCGGCCGGGTTGTAGTAGGCACCGATACCGTCGTCGGCTATGCCCCGATAGGCGCCTCCCATCGCCTTCGCTCTGGCGCCGACTCCCGAGTACTGCCATCCTCCTGCCAAGGCTGCCCCGGACCAGAGCACGGCAACTATCAGCGTCAGAAGCGCAACTTTCCTAAGTTCCATTATCCTCTCCATATTGAAAGTCATGTGTTATTCCCTTGTCAATTATTGCGTTAACTAAGGCATTTTTTAAACCTTGATACAATCGCCAATCCTCCCACCTAAGAGACGCAAAAGCCCCCGAACTTGCGCAAACAGGTTTAGAATATTAAACGGTGTCTCCGGCTTTGTCAACCGATTTTTATCCCTCAGCAAAAGCGATAATGTGCCAAAAATAGTCCGGCATTATGCTGCTGTCGCTGTCAGAGTTACCGGTATTCAACGTCCCTTTGGCGGCCACAGACCTCCGCCTGGAGGATCCCAAAGATTCCATTGGCACCACAACTGCGCAGGCCAAGGTCGGTATCTCTTCTTCGGGGATCAAACTGCGCTGCGAATCAAGTCCGACGCATACTCGGAGGCCTATCCTGCTATGGGGTTGAGGTCTGATAATACCACTGCTGCCATCTTTCGGCGGGGATCTCACCCATCGTTCCGATCTATCACAAGCCGGCGCCGTTCGCTCTTTGCACAGCCTGGCGACGGGTCGGTTTATCGACGTAGGCAGCAACTCTGTGCTCCTGACTGTTGGCTTGACTACTCAGAATTGTTAGCAATTCTATCCTCTATAACCCCAGGATATTGCGGAAATGACCATAATTTCGATCTTTCCCTCGGTGGAACATTCGGGGCTGATACTGCGTAAGATCAAACACTGCAAGGGAATGCCAAGTATGCTTGAGGGCATCCTTTTCAGGAGGCGCGGAGACTGCCGCAAGTTTCAGCGTAAGAACCGTGTCACATATTGCGAGGATATGTGGAGGATGATGCGATAGGGATGCGTTACAAACTTAACCAGGAGTTTTTCTTTCGGGAGAGGATAAGATGCTTAAACGAATCACAATATACGGGGGACTTCTCATCCTCGTCGCCGTCGCGGCCTACCTGGTCTTCCACAAGTCCTTCGCTGCTACCAGTTCCGGTTACGAATTCGCCACGGTCTCGCGCGGCGACATCGAGAACACGGTGTCGGCAACCGGAACGCTTGCTCCGATTACTTCGGTAGATATTGGTACCCAGGTCTCTGGCACGATTGATTCTGTCTATGTCGATTACAACGATCGCGTCAAAGAGGGGCAAGTGCTGGCGGTATTGGATACTACGCTCCTGCGCGCCTCTGTACTCGATGCCGAGGCTAGTCTTGAGCGCGTGCAGGCGCAGTTGTTGCAGGCTCAAGTAGAGTATGACCGATCCAAGCGACTCTTTGACAGCAGTCTAGTCTCAGATGCGGAGTTCCTGCCTTATCAGGTGGCTCTTAGGATGCAGCAGGCTTCTCTAAAATCGGCGCAGGTGGGTTTGGATCGAGCTCATCGCAATCTCCAGTACGCCGTGATTCGTTCACCCATCAGCGGCGTCGTAATCAACAAGAATGTAGAAGGTGGGCAAACGGTTGCGGCCAGCCTGTCGACACCAACGCTGTTCAGTATTGCCGAGGATCTATCGAGTATGGAAATCCTGGCTGATGTGGACGAAAGCGATATCGGCCAGATCAAAATGGGGCAGGCGGTGCTATTTGAAGTGGCTGCCTATATGAACAAGGAATTCACAGGCGTGGTGAGTCAACTGCGTCTGCAACCAAGAACGGTTTCCAATGTTGTCACCTACACGGTGGTCGTTCAGGCCAAGAACGAAGAGGGGCTCCTCCTTCCGGGCATGACCGCGACTATCACTTTCACCACCGAAAAGCATGCCGGTGTACTGCTGATTCCGAGCAAAGCCATGCGTTTTCAGCCGTCCGAGAAAGAAGTGGCGGCATTTCGGGAACGAAGACAAAAGCAAATGGGAAATGTACCGGATTCGGCACGTGCGGTGGGTAGGGGACCCTCCTCGATGAGGCAGGGCATGGCAACTGATTCACAGGGACGCAATGGTGGTTCGCCGCGAAGCATGACGACGGTTTGGTATTTGGACTCACTGGGGCAGTTAAGTGCTGCGCCGATACGAACCGGAATGACTGATAAGACAAACACTGAGGTGGTCGGGTCCAGATTCCTGACAGAAGGCATGAAAATCATTGTCGGAGTGACTGAGCTGTCATCAACGAAGACAGCAACTCCCGCCGGACCGGTGGGTGGGTTCACTGGACCACGGATGCGCGGGTTTTAGCGTGACATTGATGGGCTTGCAGCGCGTGACGGAAGGAAGTGTGCCTTGACCGCTGTAATCGAAACACACGGACTGACCCGAACCTTTGAGGTTGGAGACATATCTGTCCATGCCTTGCGCGGTATCAACTTGACCATCGAGCCCGGTGATTTTGTGGCAATCATGGGATCGTCCGGTTCAGGTAAGTCGACGCTCATGAATCTTGTCGGGTGTCTCGATACCCCCACTTCCGGAGAATACGTTCTCGACGGTGAGCGTGTGGAGAGTCTGAGTAAGAACCAGCGAGCGATGATCCGAAATCGCAAGATCGGATTCGTGTTTCAAGGGTTTAATCTCCTGTCGCGCACGACGGCGCTGGAGAATGTCGAGCTACCGTTGTTCTACGACCGCCAAAATCACGTGAGAAACCACCGGCAAGCGGCGGTTGAAGCATTGAATCGCGTCGGACTCGCAGATCGACTTGAGCATACGCCCAATCAGTTGTCCGGTGGTCAACAGCAGCGCGTTGCCATCGCTCGCGCGCTCGTCAATCGACCGGCGATCGTGCTGGCTGACGAGCCAACCGGTAATCTTGATAGTCGCACTTCTGTCGAGATCATGTCGGTATTTCAAGAGCTCAATGCTGAAGGCGTCACCGTCATTCTGGTTACCCATGAGGCGGATGTGGCCAACTATGCCAAGCGAATCGTGGGACTGCGCGACGGACGCATCGTGCGTGATGTTGCCGTGACAGGTCGGCATGACGCCGCCAAGGACCTTGCAGCACTCGGACAACGAGAGGAGCTTGACTGATGATTTCAATTACTCGACTGCTGCGCGCCTCCTCACGGAGCATTCTCCGAAACCGGATGCGCAGTTTGTTGACTTCGCTTGGAATCATTATCGGTGTTGGCGCCGTGATCGTGATGGTGGCCATCGGTGAGGGATCGCAGGCACAGATCGAAGCCAACATCACGTCCCTCGGGACAAACCTGTTACTGGTAATTCCCGGCAGTTCCAATACTGGTGGAGTTCGGCAGGGGGGTGGGAGCTACAAGCAATTTACCTTTGACGACATCGAAGCGTTGAAGCGTGAAGCAACATTGGTGGATGGCGTCTCTCCCGTAGTCCGCTCGGGAGGACAAATCATCGGTGGCGCCGGCAATTGGTTTACAAGCGTCTACGGTGTCAGTCCCGAATACTTCAAGATCCGAAGCTGGGAGGTAAGTTCTGGTGAATTCTTTACCGACAAGGATGTCACTGCTCGGCGAAAGGTGGCGCTCCTCGGGAAGACCGTAGCTGATCAACTCTTCCCTAACCAGGACCCGGTCGGTCAGAACATCCGCATTAGAAACATCCCTTTTACGGTTATCGGCGTGCTCAAGGCCAAGGGTCAGACCGGAATGGGGCAGGATCAAGACGATGTTATTCTGGCTCCCGCAACAAGTGTTTTGTACCGCCTCAAGGGTGACCGGCGTACCGCCTCAATTGATATGATTAATGCCAGTGCCGTGTCATCCACCCAAGTGGATTCCGCCACAGCCGAGATGCGCACGATTCTTCGCAAATCGCATAAACTGATTGAAGGTCAGGACGATGATTTTACTGTCCGCAGCCAGGCCGAAATCATGCAGACTGCAACCGAGACCACCAAAACCATGACCCTGCTGCTGGGGTCGATTGCCGCTGTCAGCCTCTTAGTTGGTGGCATCGGAATTATGAATATCATGCTGGTGTCAGTCACGGAAAGAACCCGCGAGATCGGAATCCGTCTCTCAGTCGGAGCGAGAGAGAGCGATGTATTGATTCAGTTCCTGACCGAAGCCGTAGTCTTGAGTGTCAGCGGGGGCATAATCGGCATTACCTTGTCTGCTGCCGTAGTTGCCGGGCTGAACAAGTGGACAACCCTGCAACCGATCATCACGCCAAATATTGTGGTTGTGTCTTTCCTGTTTTCGGCATTCGTGGGGATATTCTTCGGCTTCTACCCGGCGCGGAAGGCAGCCGCTCTTGATCCCATCGACGCTTTACGTCACGAGTAATTCTGGGCAGTCTTGCCAGAGCGGATTTCCCAATTGCAAGCCGTTGAGAAACAGCGACTGGGGATACTTCGTTGGATAGACGGGAAACCCGAAATTCCGGAAAAGAGCATTTTGCAGCACTCCCTTTATGCGGGTCGCCGCAAGGGCGACCCCCACACATTGTAGACCATGCAGGGTTTGTATGCCAAAAACGTAATTTATGAGACAACTTCTCCTTTCCCGACCTCGTTCTGATTTTGGTCGGCTTCAGATACCAACACGCAAGCGCAAGGCTGGCTCTAATATCCGAGTATCGTCCCGATAATCGCCACGGCATCTGAGATGTCAATCACACTATCAACGTTTGCGTCGTCGCTTTGCCCTTGGTGTCGGCTATAGCTTTCCGGTGCCTTTTACCACGTCAAAACAGACCGGCGCGGCATCGGGTTTTCCAGCGCTGGTGTTCGGTCGTCCCTGAAACGTTGGTTGGAATCCTTCCGTGTCGTGCAGTGTCCAGCTTCCGGCTGGGGGGAAGAAGATGTTGTCAACACAGAATCCTCCCGGCGTCGGTTTCTCGCTGGCAGGAATCCGAAACTGCAGAGAATAGCAGAGAGTCGATTGCTTGTGTTTTGGGAACCGAAGATCACTGGTGGCGCCACCAATCATGAAGGAATCAACAGTAGCCCCCGGTTCCTCGGCGCGCTTAACCTTCAGACCGCCAAAGTCAAACTTGCCAGCAACGTCCTCTTCTTCCTTAATCAGCGGATTCTTCACAGGTGCGTTACCATATGGCTGCAGCCAGCGAAACGCCGCCTGGGACCTGATCTCAAATCCCAAACTCATTCCGATTAAGGGCGCCCCGTTGGCAATCCAAATTTCCAGCGTATTGGTGGTGCCAATAATCGCCTGATCCTTGCCGCCATTGAGATGAATCTGCACATCACCCTGCTGCGCTTCTTTATATTCGGCAAGCACCCTCTGAGGAATTGCGAATACGGGTTTCGAGACCGGCTGAGATTCCGATTTCTGACCGGTGGCCACGCGTGCCAGGCATATTGCCATCAAGACAGTGATTAGCAACAGAGTGGATTTCTTCACGAGTATCTCCTTTGCGATCGAATAACAAGCGCCAGATTTCACAATAGTGTCAACCAGGTGTTGGAGTCAAGCGGTATTGCTCCTGCGCACTTTGTTGACCACACAGTGTTATACATCGGCCATTCCCCCGCGAACCTCAATTCTGCTTTGCTCATTACGGAAATCCTTTTATCTTCGCAGGATGACTTGTGGTCAGTGTGGGGGATCGAAACGTTTCGCCGGTAGAAGCAGCAGATGAGCTTCATTACTATCCTTGGTCTCGCTCTCGGTCTGGCAATGGATGCCTTTGCCGTCTCTATCGCCGTCGGCTCTCGCTTGGACCGGCTCGCTGCCCGTCCGCTCTTTCGGCTTTCTTTTCACTTCGGGCTATTTCAGTTCATGATGCCCATCATCGGTTGGTTTGTCGGCAGTCAGATTGCCCGCTACATTCAGCACTACGATCATTGGCTGGCGTTTTTGCTGCTGGCATATATCGGCATCAAAATGATCTGGGAATCATGGAAACATGACGAAAAAAGAGAGTCGCTGACCGACCCTACACGCAAGTGGTCGTTAATCATTTTGTCGGTGGCAACGAGCATCGACGCGCTGGCCGTCGGACTGTCCATGGCTTTGCTCAACGTCGCCATTCTCTTTCCCAGCGTGATCATTGGCATAGTCGCGGCCGCCATGACGGCAGTTGGTATGGTCTTTGGTCGCAAACTGGGAGCGCGCTTTGGAAAGAAGATGGAGTTTGTCGGAGGTTTAATTCTGATCGCCATCGGGGTCAACATCGTCGTCGGACATCTCGGCTGACATTTGCTTTGTCAAAGTGGTCCGGCAGCCGTATACCTAAATCAGGAGACACACACGGTGTCGGTTGGCAGCAATCAGCACCGGTAATTGAAGGAGCCAAAATGAGAAAGCGCAAAATCAGAGCGGACGATCTTCTCAAAATCAAATTCGTCGAGAGCGTGGCCTTGTCCCCCGACGAAACGGAGATAGCCTTGACCGTGAAAGTCGCCGCCGAGGACAAAAAGAAATATCACTCGCACATCTATATGATAGGCGCGGACGGTGACAACCTGCGCCAATTCACTTTCGGCGAAGTCTCCGATTCGCACCCGGTTTTTTCGCCTGACGGCCAATGGATTGCCTTCTCGTCCAAGCGCGGAGAAAAGAAAGGCCTATACCTCATGCCCAGGCGCGGCGGTGAAGCCAGATTGCTGGTGGAGAAAGACGGTTCGCTCTCAGACCTTTCCTTCTCTCCAGATTCCAGGAAGATTCTCTGTATCTTCCAGCAGGCGGATGAGGTTCCCAAGTCCAAGGACGGCAAGAAAGAAGCCCCCGTTTATCGGCACATCACACGATTGTTCTACAAAATGGACAACTCCGGTTTCTATCCCAAAGAAGAAGGACAGATCTGGACTTTTGATCTCGCCGATGGTAAGGGCACACAACTGACCAAAGGCAGTCGCGGTAAAGAGGCGCCGATTTTTTCGCCCGACGGCAAATGGATCGCCTACGTCACCAACATCCAGAAGAATCAGGATGTCGATTCCGATCTGCAAGACCTCTTTATCATACCGGCTCACGGTGGCAAGGCGCGTCACATTCCCACACCGACCGGCCCGGTTGCCAAACCACGGTTCTCCCCTGACGGCAAGTATCTCGCCTATCTCGGTCATGCCAATCCGAACGATTCCTGGGGCGTGACCAATTACCATGTTTGGAAAGTGCCGGTTCGCGGCGGCGCGGCGGCCGACTTGACGAAGAAGCTCGACCGTATGGCTTGGGACATGACGATCTCCGACACGGTCGAAGGACACGAAGGCGGCTTGCTGCACTGGTCGCCCAACGGCAAATACCTCTATTTCGTCGTCTCCGACGCCGGCTCGACGCATCTCTATCGCGTCACCAGTTCCGGCAGCAAGGTTGAGCCGGTCGTGACCGGCAAGCTGCATATTATGGGAGCTTCAGTCAACGGCGATATCAGTAAGGCGGCGCTGATTGTGTCGCATCACACGATGCCTGCCGAAGTACACTTGTTCGATCTGCACGCGCGATCCAAACCGCAGCGATTGACTAACTTCAACAAGAAACTTACCGAGGAAGTTCAACTCGTCAAACCGGAGGAAGTAATTGTCCGCGGTCGCGACGTCTACCCCGTTCACGGCTGGATCATGAAACCGCCTGATTTCAGCGCCAACAAAAAGTACCCGTCCATACTCGAAATCCATGGTGGGCCGCGCGTACAGTACGGCAACACCTTTTTCCACGAATTCCAGTTCCTGGCCGCGCAGGGCTATGTTGTCTACTTCGCGAATATCCGTGGCGGCCAGGGATATGGCGAGAGACATGCCGACACGATCACCAACGCCTGGGGCACGGTTGACTATGACGACTGCATGGCGTTCGCGGACTATATGGAACAGCAACCGTATATCGACAAGAAACGGATGGGCGTTACCGGCGGAAGCTATGGAGGTTACATGACCAACTGGATTGTAGCGCATACAAATCGCTTCAAGGCGGCAATTACGCAACGATCGGTTGTCAACATCGCCTCGATGTTCGGCTCTTCCGATATCGGATTCGCCATTCCCAAGGAGATCTTTGGAACACCCTTCAGCAATCCCGACGGTTACCGCAAGATGTCCCCGATCACTTATGTCAAGAACATCCGCACACCACTTCTGATCTCGCACTCCGAACAGGACCTGCGCGCCCCGATTGAACAAGCCGAGCAATTGTTCATCTCGCTCAAGATGCTCGGACGGACGGTTGAGTTTATTCGTTGGCCGGAAGAACCTCACGGCCTTTCGCGCTGCGGTCGTTCCGATCGCCGCTTGGCGCGATTGGAATGGTTCAAGAAGTGGTTTGATCGATATCTGAAAGGGAAGCGGTGATGGCTACGGGTAGCGCGGGTGGGGGAGCGGCGGCGGCCGCCGCTGCAGCCGCAAGGAGACACAGAAGATTCTTGTTTATCCAGGAGATACTATCAATGATTGAACCGATTTTGTGCCCAATTTGTGGCAAAGGCAAGATGCTGCCGCTCATGACAGAACGTAGCACCAACTGGGTTTGCAGCCAGCCGGAGTGCGCCTACATGATCCACCAGCACGGCAGTGACAATACGAAAGTCTGGAAAGGACAGGCTATCAAGGCCCAGCCACAGCAGTATGACGGCTGGCTTCAGGCACCCTGAAAGGCGCTTGAATTCACTCCAGATCATCCACGCTTTCGGGGCACGGCTTCCGTGCCCCTTTCTATTTGACCCTTACGGGACTGCTAAAAAGGCTTGGTGGTCTCTCATTCTGAGCGCAGCGAAGAATCTGACGCGTCTGTCTGGTAGCGAATTAGAGATTCTTCGTCGTCCCGCAACGGCGGGACTCCTCAGAATGACACCGAGAGGGTTTTTCAACATCCCCTTACAGGGTTCGGACAACCGCCACCGCTCAGTAGGGAACACTGTTCCACCGACACGGTTCTTTTTTCCGCTTCCCGCTCAATAATTTTGCAACTGTTCCGATATGAAAATTAGCGGAACGCATCTCGAAATTGAAATTGGCTCACTTAGGGATTGATAGGACTTTGAAAGTAGTATCCAGTCATCAGCGACGAGTACTTGCCGACAATGACATCCCCGTCGCGTTAGGAGAATTGCTCGGCTCGTTGGCCGACATTCTGACACGTGACGTGTTTCAGGTTGAAATCAACCGTCGCCTGGGAGCGCTCTTGCGAGTAGCCGGAATTGAACTGCAAATCGTTCCGCACGAAACAGAACCGATTGGCACCGAACGCACAAAACCTGACCGGGTACGACTGTCAGTTCAGTTTGTTGACGGCGATTATGATCTGCTATTCACGTTCGGGTTAGCACAGCTATCCGAACGTTCCAAGCGAGGCGTCTATGATACTGCAATCACCGTCCTCACTGATTATCTGAAAATCGTGTCACTGTCGGGGCCGGTTGCCCTATGGCGCTTCCGACGTCAGACCAGAGATAATAGAAGAAGCCGACTCCTCTCTCAGGAGAACGAAGCTCCAATTGCGGAGTCCGTAAGTGATGCTTCCATAACCCCGAGTCTTTCCGAGACAACTCCGACGGTTTACACGCCGCAATACAATGCCGCAGGTTTCGCGCATCGGTTACGCAATCTGCTAACGGCGATCATGTCGGGAAGCAGCCAACTGGCATCTACCGATCGATCACGTTTCGATTCCGATTATCTCCTGCTGGTCAAAATGATTGAAAACGCCTCCGTGCTGCAGGAGGAGTTGATCAGGCGGTATCTGATGACTTATGGCTCCTTGCGCCTGACTCTGCGGTCGCTTGATCTTGGCGTCGCTCTGCGCTCAGCAGTGGAGTGTCATGATTCGGAATACGGTTGCCCGACGGAGATAACCGCCGAAGGAGACCGAACCGAGGTCACAACTGACTCCGAGATTCTCAGACAAATCATCGTTGAGGTTTTGAAAAACGCGCATGAAGCTTCTGGCGGCGAAAAGGTGACGCTGCGTTGGAGCGTGGCCGATCGACAGGCTCTGATTATGATCAAGAACCGAGGCCACATCAATAACGCCGATCTTGACGGTGTCCTCAGTCAGCCGTTTTACACGACCAAGATTGGGCATGCCGGTTTGGGGCTCAGTATCGCCCGTCGCTATGCCGGCTATCTCGGGGGTACCATCAAAGGGCTGTCGCTGCACGGCTACACCATTGTGACGATCTGCCTGCCTTTGACTCGGAATGAGAATATTAGTCTAGATAAAGAAAGGGAATCGCAATGTCCTCCATATTAGTCGTCGATGATGATCAGAATCTCGCAGTTGCGCTTAAGACACTGCTCACCCACAACGGCAACATCGTCGATGTGGCCCATACTGCTACCGCCGCCAAGGCGATCCTGGAGCAACGGATGTTCGATTTGGTCATTACCGATTTGCGAGTATCCGACGAGTCGGGACTCGACGTCATCGAGACTGTCAAGACCGTTGCACCGGATACGGAAGTTATTATGATCACCGGCTATGGCTCGATCGACACAGCCGTTGAGGCGATCAGACGCGGCGCTGCGGACTATCTGACCAAATCGTTTGAGGATGCGGAACTGTTGATGGTCGTGGAAAAGGCACTCAACCAGAAGAAGATGAAAAGTGAGCTGAAGCACTTGCGCAGGGCATTTGCTGAGAACTACAGCTTCGACAACATCATCGGCAACTCACCGGCTGTCAGGAAAATCATCGATGTCGTCAAGCAAGTCGCGCCGCAGGACATCAACGTCCTGATCTGGGGCGAATCTGGTACCGGCAAAGAGCTTTTTGCCAAGGCGATCCACAACAACTCCTCGCGTCGCGAAGCGAAGTTCGTCGCCATCAATTGCTCGGCCATGCCTGACCTGCTGCTCGAATCAGAGCTATTCGGGCACGTCAAAGGCGCGTTTACTTCGGCCACTTCCAACAAGAAGGGTCTCTTCGAGGAAGCCAACGGTGGAACCGTACTCCTCGATGAAGTCGGCGACACTTCACCAGCCCTGCAAGCCAAGTTACTGCGAGTTCTGCAGGAAGAAGAAATCCGACCCGTCGGCTCCAACCAGACCTGCAAAACCAACGTGCGCGTGATCGCCGCCACCAACAAGAGCTTGGAGTCGCTGGTGTCGCAGGGTAAATTCCGCGAAGATCTCTACTATCGTCTCAATGTGATTTCTATCAATCTCCCCGCGCTCTCGCAACGTCGCGAGGATATCATTCCTTTGGCCAATCACTTTCTGCACAAATACTGCAAGCATTTCGACAAACCAGTCAAGCGTCTGACCGAAAGCGCCTGTGACAAGCTGATCAATCACGAATGGCCGGGGAACGTCCGCGAACTGGAAAATACCGTCAAACGCGCCGTGGCGTTGTCAAACGCCGAAGTGATTGACGTCGACAATCTATTCCTAATGAGGCCGATGCCCAAGATCGAACCGACGAGCGGCGACAGACAAGGCGCAGTCCTCAGTAACGTCTCGCTGGTCGATATGCAGCGAGAACACATTCTCAAGAGTCTTAAAGAGAACAGATGGAACTACTCAGTCACCGCCGGTAAGCTGGGGATTGGGCGCACTACCCTCTGGCGGAAAGTGAAAAAGTATAGCATTGCCAAAGAATAACTACCATCGGCAGACCAAGCTCAATGTGCAATGTGGCCGATTTGAAGCAATAACAATCGTGTAATGGGGGAGAACATGATGCAGGAACAATCGGATCGTAATTCCCATCTCTTCAGAGAACGGTTTACCCCGCATGTTCTCCGCCAGATATTGGCTCTTCTGGCGCCTGGATTCGGACTTATGGCGATTTTTGGATGGATTGCGGGACTTAGTCTCCTCACCACATTTGCCGCGGACGAGATTCCGATGGCCCCCAGCACGGCCCTGCTCTTTCTGTTCTATGGAACGATGATCTTTTTCCACACGCGCATGCCAGCGCATCCTAGAGCACACCGGATGTGGATCGCACTCGGTTGGTCGATTACGGTTGTATCCCTGCTGCTGTTGCTGCTGTCATCACTGGGTATTCGCCCGGCATTTGAACACCTCGGCATGAAAATCATTGGAACGGTAGACGGGGTGCCAATCGGGCACATGTCTCCCCTGACGGCTCTCTGGTTTGCGGTCATCGGCTTCTCGTTCCTGGCGTTTTTATTGTCATCGCCCGGGCGCCGATGGTGGACCGCCATGGCTTTTGGTTTTGCTTCCTTTGTGCTATTGACTGACACCGCTCTTCTCTTGGCCTCTCTAATTGGAACAGCTTTGTTTCACCACACCGGAATCATTCCGCCCGCGCTGCCAACATCCCTGGCGTTCCTGATGCTCGGGACAGCGATTATAGTGCCTTTGGGCCAAAAAACGTGGCCGCTCGACAATCTTCCGGAAACTGTGAGCAGACGAACAACGCATGTCTTCATCCTGGCATTCCTCCTGCTGGCAATAGGCATCATCATAGGTGGTTTCCTCTACATGCGGGGCTACGAGCGGAATTACCGTGCTCAGATGGAGAACCAGCTTTCCGCCATCGCGGATATGAAAGTGGCTGAGCTGGCAAATTGGAGACAGGAACGTATGGGAGCTGCTTCCATCTTTGAAAGAAACGCCGGTTTTGCCGCATTAGTGTGTCAATATTTCGACGAACCTGAAGACATGGATGCGCAAGCACAGCTTCAGACGTGGCTAAGTAGAGTTTCACTATATGCGGAATGTGACCGGGTCATTCTGCTGGATGCTCGCTGTAGGGAACGGATGTCTGTTCCTGCCAAGGATGAACCGGTCGATCCTCCGATAGTACAGGCAGCTCTAGAAGTCATGCAGTCGAGGCAGAAACGCTTTGTGGATTTCTACCTTTGTGAGTATGACCAACGCATATATCTGGCCATCCTTGTTCCTATTCTTGCCAAGCAAGACAATCGGAGTGTTGGCGTACTTGCCTTTTGCATTGACCCCGAGAAAAAGCTCTATCCGAGTATCAATAAGTGGCCCGTACCCAGCCAGACCGGCGAAGTTATGATTGGTCGCAGGGATGGGAACGACGTGCTTTGCTTGAACGAGTTGAGGTCCCGAACGAACACCGCTCTTAGGCTACGCTTTTCGATGAATGAGAGAAATGACTTCCCTGTTTTGAAGGCAGCGCTCGGACAGGAAGGGATCATGGAAGGAGTGGATTACCAAGGCGTACCGGAGATTGCCGCGCTACGCTCTGTCCACGATACGCCGTGGTTCCTGGTTGCCCATATGGACATCTCGGAAGTGTACATGCCAGTGAGGAGTCGGATGAGGGCAATGCTCGGGTTTGTCGTCATCCTGCTCCTGGGCGCGGGCGTGACCATTGGGCTGATTTGGCGGCAGAGGCGAATGCAATTCTACCGCGAGAAGTGTGAGGCGGATGAGAAACTGCGGGAATCGAAAGAACGCCTCAGCGCAATAACCGGCTCCGCCAAGGATGGCATAATCATGCTGGACGTTGATGGCAATGTCTGTTTCTGGAATCCGGCAGCCGAGCAACTGATCGGCTACTCAGCCGACGAAATCATGGGTCGTAATTTCCATGAGGTGGTTGCACCTGCTCGCTACCTTGCCGAATATCGTGCGGCGTTCCCTCACTGGCAGAAGACTGGTCTGGGCAACGTGGTTGGCAAAACCCTGGAATTGCAGGCGGTACGCAAGGACGGCGTCGAGGTGCCCGTCGAACTCTCCTTGTCCAGCTCAATCTTGTCAAATCGGCAGTATGCAATTGGCATAGTACGAGACATCACCCGGCGCAAGTTGGTCGGAGATTCGCTCCGCCGTTCGGAGACGAAGTTCCGCATGCTATACGATTCGACCAGCGACGCGGTGATGCTGCTGGACGAGAAAGGCTTTTTCGACTGCAACAAGGCGACTCTGGCGATCTTCGGTTGCGCGACCCGCGATGAGTTTTGCACGAAACACCCCGTCGATGTGTCGCCATCGGAGCAGCCTTGCGGCACGGACTCCTTTACGCTGGCTAATCAGCGGACCGCCACGGCAATGGAAAAGGGCAGTAACCGCTTCGAGTGGTTGCACAAAAGAGTCGACACCGGCGAGCCTTTTTACGTCGATGTGCTGCTAAATGCAATGGAACTGGACGGCAAACCGGTTGTCCAGGCGGTCGTCCGCGACATCACCGAGCGCAAGCGCGCCGAAGTGGAATTGCGGGAGAGCGAGGAGCGCTTCCGTACTCTCGTCAAGAATCAAGGCGAGGGTGTCGGCATCGTTAATCCAGAGGAGCGCTTTGTATTCGCCAATCCGGCCGCTGAGCGAATTTTTGGTGTTGAACCGGGTACTTTAGTCGGCCGATCGGTTCTCGACTTCGTCAATCAGGACGCGATGACAATGATTCAGGCCGAGACGGCTGAAAGAGCGAGCGGCGTTGGCTCCAGCTACGAGTTTGAGATCACCCGCGCCGATGGCCAACGACGGTCTCTTCTCATTACGGCCACGCCACAATTTGATGAAAACGGTAGGTTCGCGAGCAGCTTTGGCGTTTTTCGTGATATCACTGAACGCAAACATGCTGAAGATGAACTCCGCAAGCTTTCGCAGGCTGTCGAGCAGAGCCCCACATCGGTCGTCATTACTGACGTCTACGGAAATATCGAATACGTCAATCCCAAGTTCTGCGAACTCACCGGCTACACCAGTGCCGAGGCAATCGGTCAAAACCCGCGCATCCTTAAGAGCGATCTGACGCCGAAAGAAACCTACGATCAGATGTGGTCGGCAATTGGCGCTGGCCTTACTTGGAAGGGTGAGCTTCGGAATCGGAAGAAGAACGGAGAGCTTTTCTGGGAACGGGCCAACATCTTTGCCATCAAAGACTCCGCCGGCAAAACTACGCACTACATCGGGCTTGAGGAAGACATCACCGAACAGAAACGAGTGGAAGAGGAGCGCTTCCGGCTCATTTCCGTCATCGATGAAGTTCCCGAGTCGATCGCAATCTTGAATGCTGACGGAAGCATCATGTATGTCAATCATGCTTTCGAAGCGGTCAGCGGCGTGGGATTAAATCAAGCGGTAGGCCACTACTACGAGGCGCTGGCGCGACAGCTATCCGCCAACAAGATTTACTCTATGCCCTGGGAAAAGCTGAACGCGGGCGAGTCATGCACGGAAACAATCGCTTTTGAAACCACCAACAGCGATTACCGACTCATAGATCAAAGCATTTCCCCTATCCGTTCTCAGACGGGCGAGATCACCAATTTTGTGCTTTTCATTCGCGATGTCACCGAAGAGCGCAAACGGGAGATTAACGCTCACTGGGCTGATATGCGCCTGCGACTCAGTATCGACGGTATGGTTGACGGACTGATGTTGTGGGATGTGCGTTTGGCTGCCGATGGCAGCACTCAGGAATTTGTCTGCTCGGAGGCCAATCCGGCGGCGTTGATGATGTTTGGCAAAGAGCGTCAAGCCATGCTCGGCCGCAGTGTTCAGGAACTGCTCGCTGGCCAAAAGGACTACAATCTGCATGACTTGTTCAAGCAAGTACACGACAAGGGTAAACCCGCTATCATTGAACATGTGCACTTCTTGCGCAATGAAGACAGGGTGATGTTCAGCATTAGCGTCTGGGCGGTTGGCACCGGTGTGGCTTGTCACATGCATAATGTCACGCAGCGTCTGGACTTGGAAACGCAACTGCGGCAAGCGCAGAAACTGGAAGCGGTCGGCTCATTAGCGGCGGGCATTGCCCATGAAATCAATACGCCGATTCAGTTCGTTGGCGATAACATCCGTTTCTTGGCGGATTCATTCTCAGGACTGATGAACGTGCTGGAACATCACCGCGAATATCGCGAAAAAATGGCGCCCCTGCTGGATGAGCATAAAGAGCTTCAACAACTGCGCGATTTGGACAAGCAGGTTGATGTCGATTACCTCAAGACCGAAATCCCCTTGGCAGTGGAACAGAGCTTGGAAGGAATTAGCCGCGTTTCCACTATCGTGCGCGCTATGAAGGATTTCTCTCATCCCGATGAGCGCGAAATGGTGCTGGCCGATATCAACCAGATGCTTGATACCACGCTAACGGTGGCGCGAAACGAACTCAAGTACGTAGCCGATGTCGCCAAAGACCTCGCGCCCGATTTGCCGGCCATCGAATGTTTCCGCAACGATCTCAATCAGGTGTTTCTGAATCTGTTGGTCAATGCCGCACATGCTATCGGCGACGTCGTGAGCGCTGAAGGGCAGGGCAGGGGAACCATCACGGTCGCGACCCGTCGAGATGGCGATGACGTTGTGGTTTCGATCTCTGATACCGGCAGCGGCATTCCGGAAGGCATTCGCGATCGCATCTTCGACCACTTCTTCACGACCAAGGAAGTAGGCAAGGGTACCGGGCAGGGTCTGTCAATCGCGCGCTCCATCGTCGTGGAAAAACACAAGGGAGCGATAACTTTCGACAGCGAGATTGGGAAGGGCACGACATTCTATATCCGTCTGCCGATAACTAAGAAGGAGGTCGAGCATGCAGAAAGCCAGCATCCTGTTCGTGGATGATGATCCTAATGTTCTGAGCGGTCTACGCCGCATGATGCATCCGTTGCGGGACGAATATGAACTGCTCTTTGCCAATGGCGGTCAGGAAGCGCTGGATATGATGGGGCAGAAGCCAAGCGACATAGTGATCTCCGACATGCGCATGCCCGGCATGACCGGCGCCGAGTTGCTGCACAAGATATATGACGACTATCCGGGCACCATTCGCTTCATCCTTTCCGGTCATTCCGATCGCGAACTGATCATGCAATCGGTCGGCTTCGCTCATCAATACTTGGCCAAACCCTGTGATCCGGAGATACTGCGTAACTCTATCAATCGCTCGGTGGCGTTGCAGAGTCTGCTGGGGAATCCGCACCTTCAGAGGTGTATTGCTCACATCAAATCACTCCCGACTCCTCCCTTGCTGTACAAGGCATTGGTTGCCGAACTACAGTCCGAAGAAGTCTCCGTCAAAAGCATAGGCGAAATCATCTCCCGCGATATCGGCATGACCGCCAAACTCCTGCAAATAGTCAATTCGGCTTTCTTTGGTTTGCCTACACGCGTGGAAGATACCGTACGCGCCGTAAACCTCCTTGGTCTCGATACGGTGCGCGCCCTCGTGCTTACCGTTGGTATTTTCGAACAGTCGCAGGTTCCACCGCTGCTGGGCATGAGTGTTGACTCCATATATCTGCACAGTCTCTCCGTCGGTACTGCCGCCAAAATACTCGCCAAAGCCATAGGTCTCGATCAAAGACAGGCGGATGAAGCCCTGATGGCGGGGATGATGCATGATATCGGTCAACTGGTCTGCCTGATTCATCTCCGCGAAGAGCTTCAAGAGGTTCTCGAAGCAACTCGACAGAAGCGGTTGGCGCTGTATCGAGCCGAAATCGAGATCATCGGCGTCAGCCACGCGGATATTGGTGCACACCTATTATCTCTCTGGGGGTTGCCGACTGCAATCGTCGAAGCTGTGGCCTTCCATCACAATCCTGCTGACCACGTCTACCCTAATCCCAGTGCCCTAACCGCCGTTCATCTGGCTAATGCCTTCATGCATCAGATCGCCAACAACGACAACATTGATCGTCATTTGGATATTGATTATATCTCGAAACTCGGTTTGGCGGATCGTCTGCCGGGACTGCGCGACAAATGTGTGATTGAGTAAAAAAGTTTGATTGGAGAATAGATATGAATAGCCAAAATCCCGAGCGCGTGCTCTTTGTTGATGATGATCCTAATTTGCTCTCCGGAATTTCCCGGCAGCTTCACGGTAAATTTCAGATCGTGACCGCCGAGGGTGGACTGGAAGGTCTGCGTATGGTAGAGCAAGAGGGGCCGTTCGCCGTCGTCGTTGCCGACATGCAGATGCCGGACATGAACGGAATCCAACTCTTGACAAAAATTCAGTCAATTGCCCCCCACACGGTCCGCATAATGCTTACCGGCAACGCCGATCTCGGCACGGCGATGCACGCTGTCAACGAAGGCAATATTTTCCGGTTCTTGGAAAAGCCCTGCCACAAAGACACGCTTGAATGGGCCTTGCACTCGGCTCTGGAGCTTTACCGCCACAAGACTGCTGAAAAAGAGCTCCTGGAGAAAACGCTCTACGGTAGTGTTCAAGTGTTGGTAGATATTCTATCGCTCACCAATCCGCTAGCCTTTAGCCGCGCTTCTCGTCTCAAAACCTACTGCGGACAGATTGCCAAACTACTCGACGTAGAGAACGTTTGGCGCTTCGAACTGGCCGCACTCCTGTCTCAGATCGGTTGTGTGTCAATTCCTTCTGATACGCTGGCTAAGGTCTTCTCCGGCGACGAGTTAACTGAAGACGAAAAGAAAATGTACAATTCTCATCCTACCCTCGGATCCCAATTGCTCGCGCGTATCCCACGCTTGGGTGCGGTGAC
>JAPLUP010000458.1 GCA_026397575.1 Candidatus Zixiibacteriota bacterium | reverse complement strand
CACAGACTCTAATGGGGGCGGAATTGCAGTTCGACACATTGCGAACTCAACCGCAGCCGCATCTCTATCGTAACCTTGCCGTCGGCAACATCGTTTTCGGAACCGGCGCCTACCTGTATTTTGCCGAGACCTGGGGTGCACCCAACGGCAGATTTCATATCAAGAGCGAGTTGCATGATAATGTTGCTTTCACGGACGAGATCAGTCACTTCTATGCCGGTTACAAAATGACAGATGGATTTGCGTGGCTCTTTCGCGTGCTGAAGGTGCAGCCGAAGAAGGTTAACCGCTTAGCCGCTTTGCAGACGGTTCTTGTTCTAACTCTTATTGAGTTTCCAATGGACGCTTACAACCCGAGCCAAGGGATGGGACTAACCGATCTGATCACCGACTATGCCGGTGTTGGTTACGGACTGCTTAAGAAGGACTATCCCAACGATTTCGATATGAAGTTCTGTGTCAAGCGGCCCCCGTGGAAATTCAAACACAAGTTTCTCGCCAGCGATAATGAAGAGTTCGACAATTTCATCTGGTGGGGCGTTTGGAAGCCTAAGTATGTCTGGGCAGGCATCGGTTACAGCACTAACCACAATCACCCGGATGTTGAACCGGAAGTCTATCTCGGTGTAGGAACGACTCTCTATGATCTGCTGCACTTGGTCTCACCGAAGGTCGCTGCCGAGATCAGGTCGCTTGATACCTATTTTATCAGTCTCCGACTTCGCCTGTAGAATCCCCGTGCCGGCATTCTCAGAATCCAAATGTGATTGACAGAATTCTTTAACTACATACCATCATTTGAACGATGGAGAACCGGTCCAGACGGAGTAAAACGATGACAGCATCATGCGAACCACGCGTAATCATGCATGTCGATATGGACGCCTTCTTCGCAGCGATCGAACAGCGAAACAACCCCGAATTGAGAGGCAAGCCAGTGATCGTGGGGGGGCCGCCGGGTTCTAGAGGGGTGGTCTCAACTTGTTCCTATGAGGCACGCCGGTATGGTGTGCATTCAGCCATGCCGATCGCGCAAGCTGTCAGGCTTTGCCCTGACGGCGTCTTCCTGACTGTTGATCCTTCGGCATACAGTTTCGCTGCCAAACAGATCAAGGCGATCTTCTTGCGCTTTGCGCCAGCCGTACAAATGGTCTCTGTGGATGAGGCGTTTATCGACATCACCGGTAATTTAAGACACTACGGCTCTCCGCGGGAGGTTGCGCTTCAGATCAAGCGCACGGTCTATCGTGAAATCGGTATCACTTGTTCAGTCGGAATAGGCCCCAACAAGCTGATTGCCAAGTTGGGGAGTGGTTTGGAGAAGCCGGATGGACTGACGATTATCTTTGGCGAGGACATTGAGAAGCGCCTCTATCCGTTGCCGGTCGGGCGACTCTGGGGTGTTGGGCCGGTGACAGAGAAACATCTCACCTCCAAAGGCATCAACACTATCGGCGATCTGGCGCGTGTAGATGCCAGGCAACTCCAGCGAGATCTCGGAGTAAAGAGTGTTTATCTGGCGGGGCTGGCGCGCGGCGTCGATGACAGCATCGTGCTTGATGACAATTCCCGTCCGGATGAGAAGTCGATCTCGCACGAATATACCTTCGACCGCAACAATTTTGACTTGAACCGGATACATGCCATGATACTGGCTTTGACCGAGAAAGTAGTAGTGCGGATGCAAGAGGGTGAATGGTTGGCTGGTACGGTAGCTCTCCGAGTCCGTTTCAGTGATTTCAAAACCATAACCAGACAAAAGGCGGTTCGTGAGCCGACGGAGGATTTACGTGCTATCTTTCAAGCTGCGCGTGGTTTGCTGCCCTCGAAAGATGTTGTGTCGCAAGGCGTTCGCCTCATTGGCGTTCGGGTTTTGCATACGGTTCACCGCCATTCAGAAAACCAGTCGGAATTGTTTGATAGCCCCATCTCCAGAAAGTCCCGCAATCTGGGTGATATGATAAAGCAGTTGCGAGATAAATTTGGAGACGCTATTATCATGAGAGCAGGGACAAAAATCGTTAGGAAAGATTGTTAATAAATTCACTTTCGGTTTGACAAATCCTTTCAGTTTGGTAAATTACAGGTGTGGATGCAAGCTTGGAAGCAGTTGAGATTGAAAGGAATACTGGGGTGTTTAATTGGCCTTTCTCCAGAATCGCGACCTCTCTTGAGGCATCAATTATTCGCGAGATTCTGAAAATTTCGTCCAAACCAGGTGTTATAAACTTTGCCGGCGGACTTCCCGCGCCTGAGTTGTTTCCGATCGGCCAAATTCGAGAATGTGTTGATGCCGTCCTGACGAACTCCGGTCCTGCCTCGCTGCAGTATTCACTCACTCAGGGTATCCTACCTCTACGCGAATACCTGGCGGAATATGTCACCAAGAAAGGACTCCCGGTCACTGCCGAGAATATCACGATCACTACCGGTTCGCAGCAGGGATTGGATCTGGTTGGTCGCGCGTTCTTAGAGCCGGGCGACTATGTTCTGACCGAGTTGCCGACCTATCTGGGCGCATTACAAGCGTTCAATTTCTATCAAGTGATCTACTGCCCGGTGGCGATGGACAATCACGGAATACTTGTCGATCAGGCGGAAGCGAAGATTAAGCAGTTCAAGCCGAAATTCATTTATCTGGTTCCCAATTTCCAAAATCCATCCGGTATCACTATGTCGCTGGAACGGCGGCAGAAGGTGATTGATGTGGCTTTCAAGTATCATATTCCTATTGTTGATGATAACCCCTACGGTGAACTCCGCTTTTCCGGTAAGGCGATGCCGTCTTTGCGAGGAATCGGTGGCGACGCCGTAATCGGGCTGGGGACATTCTCCAAACTGATCTCACCGGGCTTGAGAATCGGTTGGGTGGTGGCGCCGATTGCCTGTAGCAAGATTATCGAGAAGGTCAAACAGGCGGTTGATTTGCACTCGGCGACATTCCCGCAATATGTAATCTATGAATTCCTGAAGCGCGGTTATCTGGAACCGCATATCGAGAAGATCAAAGTCGCATACGCCCATCGACTGGATGTTATGGAACGCGCTATGAGGGAGCATTTCCCCGAAAACGTTTCTTGGCCTCATCCGGAAGGCGGGCTTTTCCTCTGGTTGCAGTTGCCGGAGCATGTGTCGGCGATGAAGATGCTAAACGAATCGATCGACGCCGGCGTGGCGTTCGTCCCCGGTCAGCCGTTCCATCCCGATGGTTCCGGCGAGAACACGATGCGGCTTAATTTCGCCAACGCCACACCAGAAGGCATCGTCGAGGGCATCAAACGCTTAGGCATGGTGTTGAAGAAGTACTGCTGATCCAGCAACCTGATTTTGAAAAGACTTTGAAACCCTGCTCACGTTGGCGGGGCTTCTTCTTTTACTCACCCAGACCCTTGACAAGACTCTGCGATCTACATTTTGAAGTACGCTAATGTCGTTCCGCTGATGTGCCGCATGTTCTTAAATACGGGAAGCTCGACCGCTGGTAGTGGATTTGTCAACGCCCGTTGATACACCTCATTCAGCGCCCTTGTCACACCCGCCCACGCCGCATAATCGTGCCAGAGAATCACACCGCGTCCGTCGCGCAAGAGTTTGAGCGCGATCTCGGTGTCGTTACGAACGTAGTCGTAGGCGTGTGATCCGTCGACGAAAACCAGATCGATTGTGCCGAAATAGGGGGAGAAATCGAAGGTTGCTGAATCACCGTAAAGTTGCGTGACCTGGTGCGCCGATTCGGAATTCCTGAAACGCTCACCCGATTGGGCTTTGTCGACAAAGACCCGGTCGCCGGTTGTGATATGCAGCTTGGTAGAGTCGAGCAGATCCCTGGGCAAATCGAGTGTATAGATGCGGGTATCAGGTGCACTGTTGATCGCCATGTTCAGCGTCGTTCTGCCGTCGAATGTTCCGATTTCGAAGATTGTCTTGGGGGCATTCTGTCTGACCAGCGCGGCGATCACCGACAATTCCTGCAGGGTGATGTTGCCGTTGTGTTCCGGCAGTTCCACCAGCCGCACGAAGCAATTAGACGACACCAACTCTGAAAGCTCAACCGTCGGAACTCGCAACCGGTCCTGCGCGAATCCGAAGTGGGTGCAGATCGTTGTGATCAGCCCTCGCGCCCGACCGGAAATCGCCCACCCAATCGTGAAAAGATAGATGGTAGATGCTACTCCAAGTACATACTTGATTGCGAAGCGGGCAATTCTGTTCATGCTCTCCCCGGGTGCTTCAACAGGCCATCATCATTCGCCGCAAATATATCTCTTTTCCATCACGCAACAATCTTCTTTATTGCCCGCTACATCTTCTAACAGGATTGGCCATGCAGCAGATTCAATTCTACAAATATCAGGCTCTCGAAAACGACTTTCTCGTCATCGACCTTTCAACAGCCAAGCTGCGTCTGAGCGACCGCGCCAGAGCCGGACTCACGCAGAACATTTGCGACCGTCATCGTGGAATCGGCGCGGATGGCGTGATTTTCTCTGCCACCGAAGACAATCAATTCCTGATGCGGATATTCAATGCCGACGGCTCCGAAGCCGAAGTCTCCGGCAATGGTCTGCGGATATTGGCGCAACACCTTTACCAGAAGAAATACGCCGGCAGCAGATCGTTCGTAATTCACTCGGCTACGGGAGATAATCGGGTTAAGATAATCTCATCCAGGGGTAAGGCTTCGGTGAGTCGCATATCACTTGGCAAGCAGCAGTTCGCGTTGCCTCAGATACCGATGATGGGATCTACAGAATTC
>JAPLUP010000175.1 GCA_026397575.1 Candidatus Zixiibacteriota bacterium | reverse complement strand
TACAGGGTGCCCCATCCGGCAACCGCCGGACGGTGGGTTTGTTCCCGTAGGGGCGCACGGCTGTGCGCCCGCGCCGTCAGGAATCCTTTCCTGACGGCTCCGTCCATCCCGTAGGGGCGCGGTCTCCGCGCCCACGGGATTGACCGACATGTAACAATCGGGCCAGGAAACCTCGCCCCTACGCGTCCAACACATCAAAGCAACGGTGCCCCATCTACTTTTGATGGGTCTCGTATGTCTTCCGTTGTGATCGTCTTCGATTTGGGTCAAACCTGTCATGACGAAAGCTTCGCAAGAACAGTTAACGCCGTCAACTGGAACCCAGTAATAGAGCGTATCGTGACAACCGTGAGTCCGATCGACCTCGCTACAATAGCGGACGTTTGCGATGTCGATGATTCAATGGAGGAGCGTCCCCTTTTCCCCGCAACCCGTTCCGGCTCTTTGGCGATTTGACGGATGACTTGATCCTGTCGTTTTCGCACGTGTTTCCCCTATGGGGACACTTCGTTCGCCCGCACCTGCCATGCTCCCATCCCCTCTTGAGAGGGGACTAAGGGGTGTGTCTTCGGCGCGATACGACTATCAAAACACGATCGGGAACCCAGAATCAAACAGGCCAACCATCCGCCTGCCAGCTGACGGCCTAGGCCCGCTTGTTCTTTGACATTGTAAATTGAGTTGGGTCTACTCCCACTCAATCGTTGCGGGTGGTTTCGAACTGATATCGTAGACGACGCGGTTGACACCTTTGACGTTGTTGATGATCAGACTCGACGCCTCACCCAGAACCTCATGCGGAATCTTCGCCCAGTCGGCGGTCATTCCGTCCATCGAGGTCACTGCGCGCAGTGCGATGACATAGTCATAGGTGCGTTCATCCCCCATTACCCCAACGGTACGAATCGGCAACAGCGTCGAAAACGCCTGCCAGATTTCTTCGTATAGGTTGCGTTTGCGCAGCAGGTCGATGAAAATGGCGTCCACTTTGCGCAGGATATCGAGACGTTCCGGTGTGATCTCGCCGAGCACCCGCACTGCCAGTCCGGGTCCGGGGAACGGATGACGCATGAGAATATGATGCGCCAATCCGAGTTGCGTTCCGATCTCGCGCACTTCATCCTTAAACAGCTCGCGCAGCGGTTCTACCAATTCCAGATGCATTTTCTCCGGAAGTCCTCCGACATTGTGATGCGATTTGATCGTCGCTGACGGCCCCTTAAACGAGACCGATTCTATCACATCGGGATACAACGTCCCCTGCGCGAGGAATCTGATATCGCCGTAGCGTTTGGCCTCACGTTCGAACACTTCAATAAACAGACGGCCGATGATCTTGCGCTTTGTCTCAGGATCGGTGACCCCCTTCAACTCGCTGAGGAATTGTTGCCCGGCATTGACGCGTTTGACATGCAGGTCGAGATGTTCGAGCGCATCCAGCACGTCGTTTTCCTCATTAAGGCGCAAGAGGCCGTTATCCACAAACACGGCGATCAGCCTGTCTCCGATCGCGCGCCGTAGCAACAACCCGGCAACCGCCGAATCAACGCCGCCAGAGATTCCGAGGATGACCTTGCTTTCCCCCACACGGCTGCGAATGTCGGCAATCGTGCGCTCGACAAACGAAGTCATCGTCCAATCACCTCTGACCCCGCAGATATCGTGAAGGAAATTGTGCAGGATCGTGCGCCCCTGCTCGGTATGGACAACTTCCGGATGAAACTGCAAGCAATAGATTGATATCGAAGGATTTTCCATTGCCGCGACAGCGACATCCGTGGTTGAAGCCGTAGCGACAAATCCATTTGGGATCACGCTGATCGTATCGCCATGACTCATCCACACGGTTGACTGCGAAGTCGTCCCACGAAACAGGCGTGAGGAAGTGTCGGCTTTGATTACTGCGCGACCGTACTCGCGCGATTCACTGCGGAGCAACCTGCCTCCATACTCCCTGGCGACCAACTGCATACCGTAGCAGACACCAAGCACGGGAACCTTCAGGTCAAAGAACCGCCGATCGGCGTTGGGAGCGCTCGGTTCCAACACGGATGCCGGTCCGCCGGAAAGGATGATGCCCCTGATGTTGCGGTTACTCAACTTCTCGAACGCGACGTTGCAGGGATGAATCTCGCAGTAGACATGTTTCTCGCGAACCCGGCGGGCAATCAGTTGGGTGTACTGCGAGCCGAAATCGAGAATCAGAATCAATTCGTTTGCTTGTGCCGTCATAGCCACCTGTCTTCTTTGCGCGTCAACTCACGTTTCCAGTTGATGTCGTCGGTTTCGGGATGATCGTTGTTATAGTGCAGTCCGCGCGATTCTTTGCGCTCCAGCGCGAAATCAACTATCAGTTTGGCGCAGGTTGCCAGATTGCGCAGTTCGGTGGCTTCGTAGCTCAACCCTCTGGTCCGGACATAGTCTTCGATATCGCGAGCCAAAATGCTGACCCGCTCCTGCGCGCGGTTGAGTCGATAGTCGGAGCGCACGACCCCGACATAATCCCACATCAGGTTCAACAGCTCGCTGCGATCATGCTCCAACAGCACCCGCTCCTTGCGTTTCAGCCGTTCGCCAACTCCATCCTCTCGACGTGTGCGAGCGACGTCATCGATGAACCGTGAGATGTCGACCACTTCGGCAACGTTAGCCGCAAAGCGAGCGGTGGCGATGGCTTCCAGTAGCGAATTGGAGGCAAGTCGATTGGCTCCGTGCATGCCGGTCATGGCAACTTCGCCGCAGGCAAAGAGCGACTTGATGTCGGTGCGACCATCTGGATCGGTTCTGACACCGCCGCAGCAGTAATGCGCCGCCGGTACGACCGGAATCCGCTCTTTGGTGACATCGATACCAAGCTCAAGGCAAGTTTGGTAAATTTGCGGAAACCGCACTTTAATGAACTCGCTGCCGAGATGAGTCATGTCGAGATAGACGTACAGGTCACCCGACGCTTTAAGCTCGGCATCAATCGCGCGCGCTACGGCATCGCGCGGCGCCAACTCGGCCATCGCGTGATACTTGTGCATAAAGCGTTCGCCGCGTCGAGTAAGAAGCAATGCTCCCTCGCCACGGACGGCTTCCGAAATCAGGAACGAATTGCCGTCAGGATGATACAGAGTCGTCGGATGGAATTGTATAAATTCCATATTGGAAACGGATGCGCCCGCGCGGTACGCCATGGCCACACCATCACCGGTGGCAATAGGGGGATTGGTCGTATGCTTGTAGACGACGCCTTCGCCTCCGGTCGCCAGCAGCACCGACCCGGCGTAGAAGTCGCGCGCATGATGACTGCGACTGTCGAGACAGGTGGCGCCGACACACTGCTTCCCGCCGGCGGCTTCGATGGTGATCAAATCTACCGCAATGTGGTTCTCGTATAGAGTGATGTTGGCGTTTTCGTGCACGCGCTCCAGGAGCGTTTTCTCGATCTCCCGGCCGGTGAAATCGGCGGCATGCACGACCCTTCGCTCAGAGTGACCGCCTTCGCGCGAGAGTTCAAGTTGCTCGGCTTTCAGGTGCTGTTCGCGGGAGAATTGCACTCCCAGTGAGATCAACTCCGCAATACACTCCGGGCCGTTCTTAACGATTCGTTCGACTATATCGGGATGCGATAACCCGCAGCCGGTGGTGAGAGTATCGGCAATGTGCTTCTCAAAGCTGTCGGTTGGCGACATCACCGCCGCGATGCCACCCTGGGCATAGTTGGTGTTGGAATCGCTTTTGCGCTTTTTGGTGATTACCGCCACACTACCCAACGACGAAGCTTTGAGCGCGTACGATAGTCCTGCGATTCCGGAACCGATGACAAGGAAGTCAAATTTCAACAAGCCAGCACCTCGGCAATTTTGCCCCAGAATATATCCTCGCGTTCCGCGACGGCAACCGATATTTCGACCACGGCACAGCTACCGCGTGCAAAACCATCGCGCGGAAGTTTCACGGCGTCTTTTTCGGTCGTCAGCAGCAGATCGCATGTCCCATCTGTTAGCATCCTATGCAACAACACAAGATCGGCCTCTAAGTAACAATGGTGATCATCAAAGACTATACTCTGATTCACCGTGATTCCGTTGGCTGCAAGAAGCTGCGTAAAGCTGTCAGGGTTGCCAATGCCGCAAAATGCAGCGCACTTGCGTTGCAATAGCTCGCTCAACTCGACCGGTTCGCTTGTGGCAAACTCGTACAACCGAGAGATTGCAGTTCTAACTTCGAAGATTCGCCTTTCATCCACATACCTGCGCAGTCCTTCTTTCAGAGCCGCAAGTTCGGCAGGCGTGCGGGACTCAACGCGCGTAATCAACACGATATCCGCTCTGGCCAATGACGAAAGCGGCTCGCGCTGATTCCCCGCCGGGAGCAGCCAACCATTTCCGAATGGGTTGGAAGCATCAAGAAGCACGATGTCATAGTCGCGAAAAAGCTGACGATGCTGAAACCCGTCATCGAGCAGGAAAATGCCGACATCCTGCCTCTCCTCCAAAATCCTGATGTTGTGCATACGGTCTCGCCCCACGCCAAACCAGGTGTCGAGCAGCTTGCGCGCGAGCAGCGCGATTTCATCCCCCACGACATTATTGGAGACAGATGCGGAGCTGTTGAACACAATACTGCCCTTCTCTGATGGTGATTGATAGCCGCGCGACAACACGGCAAACGGCAGGTTGCGTGATTTCAACCAATTAGCGAGCATCAACGTGACCGGCGTTTTACCAGTTCCACCAGTCGTGATGTTGCCGATAGAAATGATCTTGCCTGAACAACGCTTCGCCCTCAGCACTCCGCCTTTGTAAAGGAGATTGCGTAAAGCAACAACTGTCCGGTAGATCAGGCTGAGCGGAACCAGCAAGTATCTGAGCGCTGCTGCCAAGGGAGTTCGCAGGCGGCCAGATTGTACAGCAGCAAAGGTTGATCTTATCAATGACATGGCAGACTCATTGGGTGATGGCGGCGATGTAGCGATCGATGATTGAAGCGTTTTCCTGCCGCAGCGCTGTGGCTCGTGCGGCGTAAATGGACTCGGCTTGCGGGTCGTTGACAATCGCGATGACATTCTTGTTGAAGTCTTCTGCGTCGGCAATGGGAATCCCCATCTTGTACTTGACAAGCAAATCGTATCCTGCCCGCTGGTTTTCGCGATACGGGCCAAACAGCACGGGACAGCCCGCCAGCGCAGGCTCCAGCAAATTGTGACCACCAAGCGGAACCAGCGTACCGCCAACGAAGGCGACCGAAGAGTAGTGATAGAACAGATTCAGCTGGCCGATCGTATCAAGCAGCAACACCTGTGTTTGTTCACTCACTGCCGATTTGCTGTATTGGCAATAGGAAACGCCGTAACGTCTGATCAGTGCAAGGATTTCATCTGTTCTTTCAAGATGCCGTGGTGCAAGCACCATGCGAACATCACGAAGTTGCTTACATAGCAAAGCGAAAGCACTTAGCAGTATCGCTTCTTCGCCGGGTCGGGTCGAACCGCACGTGATGATCCGCATGTCTTGCCATGGTCGCAGATACTCACTGGTCTTCTGCAAATCGGCGGGCGCGGGAGGAACATATTCACCTTTGAGCGAGCCGACAACTTCAATGCGGGCATCCTCTCCGGCTAACTTGCGAATGCGGACGGCATCTTCCTCACTTTGCATTAGAAAAGCATCACATCTCTCGAGCAACGGCCGAAACAACGGCACGAATGGGCGGTAACGCCGCAGCGATTTCTCGGACAGTCTCCCGGAAACCTGCATGACTTTGATGCCACGACCAAATGCCTCCGCCATCAACGACGGCCAGAGTTCGGTTTCCAGCAGAATAATTTTGCTCGGATTGTACGTTGTCAGGAAGCGCCGTGCATACTTCGGAATATCCAGCGGATGATAGGCAATAACGTCGGTGTGGCTGCCGGATTGCAGAGCATGGTGACGGCCGGTTTTGGTCGTGACCGTCAGCAAGACCGGCTTATCGACGACTTCCTTGAGCCGTTTGATCAGCTTGACCGCGATAGTGACTTCACCAACGGATGATGCCACCAGCCAAAGGGGACGGCGATCGCTCTTTATTGCACTGAGTCCCAGACCGAGTCTTTCGATCTGTGTCCTGTTGCCGAAGAGGCGCGCAATCATCACAGCGAGCGAAAGCGGCAGCACATAGACATAAGTCAGGCAACGATACAGAAACTTCACTCTAAGAACTCCCGCGCAATCAGCATTGCCGCTTGTTCGGCTGCGCCCAGTTTGCCGAGCCGACCTCTAACCAAACTTAGTTTCTGCATCATGGTTTCTGACGCTGATGGGTCAGAGAGCATGCTACGACAGAACGCTGCCAAATTCTCCGAGTTCATTTCGGCTTGCAGGAACTCAGGCACGATTGTTTCGCCGGCGACGATGTTCACCAGACCAACGTTTTTCAGATTAATCAAGCGCTTCGCGATCTGATAAGTGATCCAGCCGGTCTGGTAGACCACACAGAAGGGTCTGCCGCACAATGCCGCCTCCAGCGTGGCAGTGCCTGAGGCGACAATGGAAACATTCGCAGACTTCAACAAATCGTAGCGCTCTTCGGTGATATGCACAGGGCTGATTTCCGCCTCGCGTTCGGCAATTGCATACAGCGAAGCCTCGACTTCCTTTCTGATCGCTACAAATGGCACCACGGAAACGTCAGATTTCTGCAGAAGTGCGACAGTGGCGAGCATGATGCGATAGTGCCGTTCGATTTCGACTTCACGCGAACCCGGAAGCAGCGCAATGATCTTGGCGGCGGGGTCAATCTTGTGCTTTAGGTGAAACGTCCGCGGACTTGCTTCAATACCGATCGTGTCAAGAAGCGGATGACCAACAAATTCGCAACGGAGCTTCGTCGGATCGAAGAGCGGTTTTTCGAACGGCAAGATTGATAATAATAGATCGACTCGTTCTTCAATCTGGCGAATGCGTCCCGGTTTCCAGGCCCAGACTTGCGGGACGATGTAATATATGATTTTGATGCCGCGATTCTTCAATTCGCGCGCCAAGCGCAGGTTCATGCCGGGATAGTCGATTAGGATTGCCAGGGCGGGTTTTTCGGCATCGACTCTATCAAGGACAGTGTTGAATACTCTGCGAAAATGTATGAGACGTTTGGCCACTTCCCAAAAGCCGGCGACCGCCAGTGCGGAGAGATCATAGAGCAGATCGACTCCGGCGGTGCGCATTTGCTCGCCACCCAACCCAAAAAAGCGAAGCCCGCCATGGCGGGCCTGAAGCGCACGAATCAAGGCGGCAGCGTGAAGGTCTCCCGAAGCTTCACCTGCAGCAACGAAAATCGGCTTCAAGACATGATCCTGTTGAGGTTATCCATGGCAATGGTCTCAATCCGTTTCGCCAGAGCCAAGGCTGCGGTAGCTTCGGTTCCATTGACGCGTACCGGTTTGTCGAGCATGACTGCATCGACAAATGAAGAAATCTCGGCGGTGAGCATGTCGTAAGCGGGATAGGCCAGTTGCCGAAACATGATCTTGCGTCCCGTGGGTTCATGCTGTAAGGCACAGAAGTAGCCGTCATAAGACTTGGTATCGTTAAGCGGCGCTAACACAAAATGCTCACCGGTCATCTTCAAGAAGTCGACCGAGAGATAGTTGTCTTTGGAAAACAAACGCAGCTTGCGCATTTTCTTGACAGAGATACGTGACGCTGTAAGGTTGGCAACGGTGCCATTGGCGAATTCGATGCGGGCATTCGCAATGTCCGGCTTGTCGGAGACAACGGCGACTGCGGAGGCATGTACATCCTGCACCGGCGACTTCACTACCGAGAGGAGCAAATCGAGATCGTGGATCATCAATTCCAGAATGACTGCAACGGCGAGACCACGTGGGCTAAATTGGGTCAGACGGTGTCCTTCGATAAAGCGAGGCGGTCCGGGAAGCAATCCCAACCCTGCAAACGCGGGATTAAAGCGTTCAATGTGTCCGACCTGCAACTTCAATCCCTTGCGGGCGGCGAGTTCGGTCAACTCGCGACCTTCAGCTTCGGTAGTGGCAATCGGTTTCTCAACCAATACATGCTTGCCGGCGTCGAGCGCACGCTTAGCCTCGGCGAAGTGTGACTCGGTGGGTACTACGATGCTGACGGCATCAACGTTATCAAGCAGCTCGCCAATACTCCGGCAGTCGCGACAACCAGTCTGCTGCGCTGTTGCCGTGGTCTTGTCAAGAATGATGTCAAAAGCAGCAGTGAGAGTGGCGTTCTCGATGGCGGCGATTTTCTCGGCATGGAAGCGGCCCAAATGACCACAGCCAACAACACCATATCTTAGCTTGTTCATCTTCCCTACTTGCAGATACCGCGCTCGGAAGCGGCAATAAAATCAAGGATTTCCTGTACTTCGGGAATCAATTCCACTTCGGCTTTGATCTTTTCTACTGCCTGAGTCGTGTTAAGCTTAGAGCGAAACAGAATTCGAAATGCCTTGTCCAAACCGTCGAGAGTCTCTTGCGCAAAACCGCGCCGTCTTAGACCGACGATATTTAGTCCCATAACCTTCATGGGATAGCCCCCACACATGGCGTAGGGACAAATGTCCATCGGCACGCGGAAGCCACCACCGATCATGACATGCCTGCCGATCTTGACGAACTGATGCACCGGCACGAGTCCGCCGAGTATGGCGTAATCGCCGATCTCGATGTGACCGGCGAGATTGACCGAGTTGGCAAGAATCACGTGGTCACCAATGACGCAATCGTGCGCGACATGACTGTAGGCCATCAAGAGACAATCGCTGCCGACCGTCGTTTCGCCACGCTCCTTGGTACCACGATTCATGGTCACATATTCGCGGATGGTAGTGTTGTTGCCGACACGCAACAGCGACGGCTCACCTCCGAATTTCAAATCCTGCGGGATTGTCGCGAGCACGGCACCGTGATGCACTTTCACATTCTTGCCGAGTCGCGCTCCGTCGGCGATGAGGACATTGGAACCGATCCGGCAGCCGTCGTCGATGTTGACGTTGTCTTCGATAATTGCATGCGCACCGATCTCAATGCCAACACCGAGCGAGGCGCCAGCCGCCACGATGGCCGTTGGATGAATGATATTGGTACTCATCGGTCTATCACCTGCGCCAGCATTTCCGCCTCGCAGACCAGCGTATCGCCGACAAAGGTTTCGCCGGTCATTTTGCAGATTCCGCGACGGAAAGACAGCATCTTGAGTTCGAAGCGCAGTTGATCTCCCGGCATGACGGGTCGGCGGAATCGCACGCCATCAATTCCGAGGAAATAGACAACCTTGCTCTCCGGATTCTCGACCGCGTTCAACAGCAGGAACCCCCCGGCCTGCGCCATCGCTTCAACGATCAACACACCGGGCATGATCGGATGCCCGGGGAAATGCCCCTGGAAGAAAGGTTCATTGATCGTGACGTTTTTCAACGCCGTCACCGATTTTTCGGGGACGATGTCAATGATACGATCGATCAACAGGAACGGATAGCGATGCGGCAGAATCTTGAGAATGGCGTTGATGTCGAGGACATAGTCGCCGGTTGATCGGCTTGGGAATTTCTTGCGCATCTGTTTTTTCTGGTAGAGCGAACGCATCTTTTTCGCCAAGGCAACATTGGCGGCATGGCCGGAACGGGCAGCCAGAATGTGCCCCTTGATCGGAGCGCCGATCAGGAACAGGTCGCCGATGAGATCGATCACTTTGTGGCGTACCGGCTCATTGTAGAAACGGAGCGGGACGTCGTTGAGGATTCCAGTTTTGCCAATAAAAACGTCCTGTTGCAAGCCGAATAATTCCCGTAAGCGTTCGACTTCGGCCTGACCGATATCGTGATCGCAGATCACAATCGCCGAGTCGAGTCCGCCGCCTTTGATGATGCCGCGCTCCTTCAAGGTCTCGATTTCCGACAGGAAACAGAAGGTTCGGGAAGGCGCAAATTCGTTGACGAACTCATCTTCGAGGCTGACCAGCGACGTGTACTGCGTGCCGAGCGCGGGGTTTTTGTAGTCAACCAGAAAGGTAATGCGGAATTGATCGCTGGGGACCACAACGATGTCGACGCCGCGCGCTTTCTCGGAATAAGCCAGATGTGAGTCGATTTCAAAGAACTCCTTGGGCTGCGCCTGACTGACCACTCCGCCTTGCAGAAGAATATCGACGAACGGTTTGGAGGAGCCGTCATATACGGGAGGTTCGATGTTGTCGAGTTCGATAATAAGATTGTCTATCTGCAAACCAGCCACGGCCGCCAACACGTGCTCGACGGTATAGATCTTCGCCTCGCCTTTTTGGATGGTCGTGCCGCGATCCAGTCCCACCACGTGATCGATGTCAGCCGGTACTTCGGGCATACCGGGGAGATCGGTGCGCACGAAGCGGACGCCGGAACCGGGCGCAGCGGGCTTGAAGGTGATAGTCGATTGGCAGCCGGTGTGCAAGCCGATCCCAGACCCGCTTGCGGACTGCGCAATCGTCTGTTGTTCTTCGATCATCGAGAATTCCTTTCCTCATGACGGAACCAGTGTAATAGTTTAATCAAAGGCGACCGCATTATCAACCCCCAATAGCCAAAAAAGAGACCGGCGCACGTCTGCAATTCCGGTGACTGTTGGAAGCAACTTTGTTTGACAGCGTGCATATAACCGGTATATTCCGCCGCTGTTATGTTGAAACGCACTACAAAGGAGATGTTATGAAGGCAATACTGTTTGTACTCATTCTGGTTGCGGGAGGTGTTATGGTTACTGACGGATGTCTCGGTCCCGGCAAAAATCCGGTCGTCGTGCTGGATACCTCCGAGGGAAAAATCGAACTTGAGTTGTACCCCTTTGTTGCGCCGAAGCATGTTGAGAATTTCCTGGGTCTGGTCAGAAGGGGCTTCTACGATTCGCTAATCTTCCACAGAGTGATCGATGGGTTTATGATTCAAAC